>NZ_JBVHLF010000096.1:0-18696 GCF_055559155.1 Kitasatospora sp. NPDC024654 | reverse complement strand
ACCCCCCCCCCCCCCCCCCCCCCCCCCCCCCCCCCCCCCCCCCCCCTCCCCCCCCCTCCCCCCCCCCCCCCCCCCCCCCCCCCCCCCCCCCCCCCGCGGTCACGCGTGCGCGCCGATCAGGGCGCGGAGTCCTGCACGTTGGGGCTCTTGGCGTAGGCCTGGATCGGCGTCATGCCGACACCGTTCAGGCTGACGGTGTCCTGGTGGCTGACCTGGGCGCAGGAGCTGGAGTCGTCCGCGGTCGCCGAGTTCGAGCCGGACAGCGCCGCCTGGGTGTTGACCGGTGCGGGGGCCGCCGGGGCGCCGCCGCCCGAGCCGCCACCGAAGCTGGTGCCGGAGGTCCAGTCGTTGCCGATCACCAGGGTGATCCCGGGCCCGTCGCCGGGCTGGACCGCGGAGGCGGGCAGGCCGAGCGAGGCGGCCACCTCCGTCGCGTCCGCCTGACGGCCCGCGGTGTAGGTGACCTCGGTCTTGTCCGCACTGGCGGTGGAGGTGGACGAGCTGGTCAGCGAGGAGTATCCGTCCGCCTTGAGCGCGTCGGCGATGTCACCGGCCCGGCCGGCGACCTTGGTGCCGTTCTTGACGTGGACCGCGATCTCCGACTTCGGCGCGCCCGAGGCCGCGGGCGGCGCGGCGGGTGCCGAGCTGGGCGCGGTGGTCGCGGTGGAGGTGGCCTGTGCGGCGACCGAGGACTTGTCGCCGCTGCCGGTGGTCAGCGACTGGTCGTTGACGATCGCGGAGAAGAGGTTCTTCGCGGCGGGCGAGACCAGGACGCGCGAGTTGTCGGCGGGGTCCGGCTCGTTCTGCATCGTGGTGAAGGTGATGCGGTTGGCCGGCACCTTGTTCAGGTCGTCCGCGAGACCGACCAGGTTGGGGATGCTGTTCAGCCCGTTGTCGACGGTCAGCGCCTTGGTCGCGGCGTCCGCCAGCCCGTACACGGCGCTCGGGTTGGCCAGCGTGCCGGCGCTCTTGAGCTGGCGGACCATCGCGCCGATGAAGATGTGCTGGGAGACGGTACGGGTGAGGTCGCTACCGTCGCCGAAGCCGTGCCGGGTGCGGACGAACTGCAACGCGGCCAGGCCCTTGAGGGTGTGGGTGCCGGCCTTCAGCTTCAGCCCGGAGTCGGGGTCGTAGACGTTGTCGCTCACGCAGACCGGCACGCCGCCCACCGCGTCCGACATCTGGATCACGCCGGAGAAGTCGACCTTCATGAAGTGGTCGATGGGTATGCCGGTGAGCTGGTGCACGGCGGCCACGGTGCAACCGGGGCCGTAGTCCAGGGTGGAGTTGATCTGGCCACGCTGGGCCTTCATCGAGGTGTGGTCCTGGGTGTCGTCACACGCGGGCAGCTGGGTGACGGTGTCGCGCGGGATGCTCATCACCGTGGCGTTGCTGCGGTCCGCCGAGACGTGCACCACCATCTCCACGTCCGCGTTGGCCCCCGGCCCGCAGTCACCGCCGATCTGGCAGTCGGTGGCGTTGTCGCGCTCGTCGGAGCCGATCACCAGGAGGTTGATCGGGGTGCGGCCGAAGGCGTCGGGCTTCTCGTGACCGGCGTCACCCGAGGTGCCCGAGAACAGCGCGGAGCTCTTGATGTTGCCGGAGAGGTGGACATAGAGGTACCCACCGCCCGCCGCGGTGACCAGCACCAGACCGGCCGTGGTGTACGCCAGGATCCGCAGGCCGCGACGCCGGGGCTTCTTGCGGCCCTTGCGCGACACGGCCCGGCCGCCGACAGCAGGTGCGGCGTCGGCCACGGCACCCTGCCGGCGCCGCCTCGGCTGCGGCTGCTCCAGCTCTATATCGGTCATGCCGGCATGTCCTCATTCCTCCACCGGGTCGATGTCCCCCGGTACCTCAGTACGGCCCCGGCGGCCCGTTTGGTTCCGTGAGGCCGGACACTCCGGCGAACGGTGGCCGTCCGGTCCGGCGGCTCGGGCCCGGGCTGAGCATCAAAGCAACCGTTCATGAGAGCGGTCATAAGAATGCTCCGGGCGTTTCCCGGCAGAGTCTGCCGTATTCCGCACCAGGGCAGAGCGCGGGGTCCCGAATCGGCGGGCCCGCGCGTCCGGTCCGCCCGGTTCTGTCCCCCCGGTCGGTGGGCGGCCCGCGCGGGCCGGGCGGTGTCGGGTACGGCGGCCAAGGGGGCATATGGTGTGACTTGTGGGCAAATGGTGATCACGGACGCCGAACCGCCGCGGACCCGGTGTAGGGGCCGCGGCGGGGGTGGGGGAGTTACGAGGCGTTGCCCCGGACCGTGCAGACGCTGTTCACCGACGTCGGGGTGAGGCCCAGCGGGTGTGCCCACTCGTCGAGCAGGTTCTGGCAGACCGCGGCCTCCTGCGGGGTCTTCGGCCCGTCGGCGAGGGCCGGTGTCGGGGCGACGGCCACGGCCGCGGCGGCGAGCAGGGTCAGGGTGGCGAGCTTGCGGATCATCGGCGACCTCTCAACTGGGGGACGTGCTGCCTGTCCGGCCATCTCCTACCGGAAAGCCGGTCGGCTATCGTGAAGACATGCCGACGACCGCCGTGCTCCCCCCTCCCGCCGCCTAAGCGGGCGGCGAGGACCCCGAAGACCTGAACCCGGGCGTGCTCCTGGGACGGTCGGTGCTGCCCGCTCACGGGAACCCGACCAGTTCACGTCTTCCATGGGAGAACACCCGTGTCTGTTGCACGCACCCTGTCCGTCGGGCGGGGCATGCTCTACCTCACCGTGGCCGCCACCTCCTGGGGCACCGCCGGTGCGGCCGCCGAACTGCTCTACGGCCGTAGCGGGTTGGGCCCGCTGGCGCTCACCTTCTGGCGCTCGGTGGGCGGAGCGGCGCTGTTGCTGCTCGCCGCGCCGGTGATCCGTGGGCGGCGCCGGGGAGCCGACCGCGTGGCGGCCCGTCCGTCCGCCGGCCGGATCCTGGTCAACGGTCTGGGCCTGACCGTCTTCCAGGCCGGCTACTTCGAGGCCGTGCGGGGCACCGGGCTGGCGGTGGGCACCGTCGTCGCGCTCGGCGCCGGGCCGGTGCTGATCGCGCTCGGCGCCCGCCTGTTGCTCGGTGAACGGCTGGGCCGGGCCGGGCTGTTGGCGGTCGGCGGGGCACTGGCCGGGCTGCTGGTGCTCGGCGACCGGGCCGGGAGTGGTGGGGTGCGCCCGGCCGGGGTGGCCTGGGCGCTGCTGTCCGCCGCCGGGTACGCCTGCCTGACGCTGTACACCCGGTGGCGCGGGCGGCCCGGGGCGCACTCGGACGCCTTCACCACCACCGTCTGGTCGTTCGCGGTCTGCGCGCTCTGCCTGCTGCCGTTCGCGCTGGCCGAGGGGATCCTGCCGCACCCGGCCGGCCTGGGTCGCACTCTCGGACTGCTGGGCTACCTGGCCTCGGTGCCCACCGCGCTGGGGTACGCGCTGTACTTCGCGGGGGCGGCGGTGGTGCGGGCCGCGACCGCCTCGGTGATCGTGCTGATCGAGCCGGTGAGCGCGGCGGTGATCGCGGTGACGCTGCTCGGTGAGCGGCCGGCGGCGGCGACGGTGGTGGGCACGGTCCTGCTGCTGCTCTCGGTCAGCGGGCTGGCGCTCGCGGAGGCGCGGCTGGCGGCCCGGACCCGCTCGGTGGCGCCGGCGCCCGATCCGCTCGGGTCGCCGGCGCCGGTGGGCGCGCGGCCCGGACCGCGCGCCGACTGACCTGCCCCCGCTGACCCACCGTCGACCGACCTGCCGTCGACCGACCTACTGGCGGTCGGCCGGTCGGTCGGCCAGCGCCAGGAAGCGCTCGTCGGCGTCCAGGTAGCTGGTCAGCCGCCAGCCGGCGGCGGCCAGCAGCGGGCGCAGGTTGGGCTCGGCGCGCAGGTCGTTCGGGGTGAGCGGGCGCCCGTGCCGGGCCGCCAGCGCGGCCCGGCCGACCGGGTGGAACAGCGCGAGCCGGCCGCCGGGGCGCACCACGCGGGCGAGTTCGGTGAGCGCGGCGAGCGGTCCGGGCAGGTGGGCGATCAGGCCGGCGGCGAAGACCGCGTCCAGCGCGCCGTCCGGCAGCGGCAGCCGGGCGCAGTCGGCGACCGCGAGCACCGCCAGCCCGGACCGGCCGGCGCGGGCGGCCTGCTGGAGCATCTCCGGGGTCAGGTCGAGGCCGAGCACCGTGCCGGAGGGGCCGACCGCGTGGCGCAGCGGCGGCAGCGCGCGGCCGGTGCCGCACCCGGCGTCCAGTACCCGTTGGCCGGGGTGGAGGCCGAGAGCGGTGACGGCCGCCTGGTAGCGCGGGCCGTCGTCGGGGAAGCGCCGCTCCCAGTCGGCGGCCCGGACCGCGAAGAACTCGCGCGTCCTGGCCCGCTCGGCCACGGCGTCGCTCGCGGGTTCGGACGGCAACGGCATGGCGGCACACTCCTCGGTCGCGCTCCCCGACAGGTCGGCAGCGTACCTCCCGTGACCTGACCGTCGGGTGGTCGTTGAAGGTGGCGGAGCGGGCAGCCGTTACCCCATAAGCTAAGGCTAGCCTAACCTAAGTCGGGAAGGGCTCACCTCTGGAACTGGGGAGTTCGCCGTGTCCCTCGCTGCCCTGCCCGCCCCGTCCACCGGCCCCGGCGACGGCATCCTGCGCCGCCAGCGGCTGCGCGAATCCGCCGCCCGTACCTACGCGCGCTCGTTCCCGATCGTGCCGGTCCGCGCGAACGGCATGACGGTCGAGGGCGCCGACGGTCGCCGCTACCTCGACTGCCTCGCCGGCGCCGGCACGCTGGCCCTCGGCCACAACCACCCGGTGGTCCTGGCGGCGATCCGTCGCACCCTGGACAGCGGTGCGCCGCTGCACCTGCTCGACCTGGCCAGCGCGGAGAAGGACGACTTCACCACCGCCCTGCTGGAGACCCTGCCCGCCGAGTTCGCCGACCGGGCCCGGGTGCACTTCTGCGGCCCGGCCGGCACCGACGCGGTCGAGGCCGCGCTCAAGCTGATGCAGACCGCGACCGGCCGGCGCGGCGCGCTCGCCTTCACCGGCGGCTACCACGGCATGACGGCCGGCGCCCTCGCGGTCTCCGGCCCGGTCGCGGTCAAGGAGCCGCTGCCCAGCGGCGGCGAGGTCACCCGGCTGCCGTACCCCTACTCCTACCGCTGTCCGTTCGGGCTCGGCGGTGCGGAGGGCGAGCGGATGGCCGCGGTCTACACCGAGCGGCTGCTGGACGACCCGTCCGGCGGGGTGGTGCCGCCGGCCGCGATGATCCTGGAGGCGGTGCAGGGCGAGGGCGGCGCGGTGCCCGCCCCGGACGGCTGGCTGCGCGAGATGCGCCGGATCACCGCCGAGCGCGGCATCCCGCTGGTGGTGGACGAGGTGCAGACCGGCGTCGGCCGGACCGGCGCGATGTGGGCGGTCCAGCACGGCGGCATCGTGCCGGACGCCATGGTGCTCTCGAAGGCGATCGGCGGCAGCCTGCCGCTGGCCGTGGTGGTCTACCGCGAGGAGTACGACAGGTGGCGGCCCGGCGCACACACCGGGACCTTCCGAGGCAACACCCTCGCGATGGCCGCCGGCGCCGCCACGCTGCGGCACGTCGCCGCGAACGGGCTGGCCGACCGGGCCGCCGTACTGGGCGCGCGGATCCAGGCCGAGCTGGCCGAACTGCGGGGCCGGCTCCCGGTGATCGGTGACGTGCGCGGGCGCGGGCTGCTGCTCGGGGTCGAACTGGTCGACCCCGAGGGCCCGCCGGACAGCTGCGGGGCGCACCCGGCGGATCCCCGGCTGGCCGTCCGGGTGCGCGAGGCCTGCCTGGCGCGCGGGTTGATCGTCGAACTCGGCGGCCGGCACGACGCGGTGCTGCGCCTGCTGCCCCCGCTGACCATCACCGACGAGCAGGTCCGCGCGGTGCTCGACCGGCTCGCCGAGGCGATCGACGCGGCCTGCCGGGACCGGCGGTGACGGTACGTCAGGAGGTGGAGCTGCCGCCACTGGCCGGCGGGGTGGCCGGACCCGCGGCACTGCGCCCGCTGCTCGGCACGGTGTTGGACGCGCTGACGGTGGGCGCCGCGCGGCGCGGCGGCCCGCTGCCGGCCGGTGGCCCGGCGGAACTCGCCAAGCTGGTGGCCGACGCGGTCCGGCTCGGTGGGCCCGACGAGCCGGACCCGACGGCGCTGGCCAGGCTGACCGAACTGTTCGCGTGGGGGGCCGCCGACCCCGCCGACCCGGCCTGCGCCGCCCACCTGCACTGCCCGCCGCTGGCCGTCGCGGTCGCCGCCGACCTGGCCGCCGATGTGCTCAACGCCTCGCTGGACTCCTGGGACCAGGCCCCGGCCGCCACCGTGCTGGAGACCGAACTCATCGCCGAGCTGGCCGAGTTGGCGGGTTTCCGGGCGGATCGGGCGGCCGGGGTGGTGACGTCCGGCGGGACCGAGTCCAACCTGCTCGGCCTGCTCCTGGCCCGCGACCAACTGCTCGGCGGGCGACCGGAGCTGGACGGAATCCCGATGGCCAGCCGGCCGCGCATCCTGGCCTCCGAGGTCGCGCACTTCTCGATCCAGCGCGCCGCCGCGCTGCTCGGACTGGGCGAGCGGGCGGTCGTCCCGGTCGCCGTCGACCGCGACCTGCGGATGGACGGCGACGCGCTGGCCGCCGCGCTCGCCGCGGTGGTCCGGGCCGGCGAGAGGCCGCTCGCCGTGGTCGCCACCGCCGGCACCACCGACACCGGCGCGATCGACCCGTTGCACCGCTGTGCCGACCTGGCCGCGCGGCACGGTGCCTGGCTGCACGTGGACGCCGCGTACGGAGGTGGCGCGCTGCTCTCCGAGCGGCTGGCCCCGCTGCTGGACGGGCTGGCCCGGGCCGACTCGGTGGCGCTCGACTGGCACAAGCTGGGCTGGCAGCCGGCCGCCGCCGGGGTGTTCCTGGTCCGCCGGACCGAGAGCTACGCCTCGCTGGCCCGCCGGGCCGCGTACCTCAACCCGGCCGACGACGAGGCGGCCGGCTACCCGAGCCTGCTCGGCCGCTCGCTGCGGACCACCCGCCGGGCCGACGCGTTCAAGATCGCGGTCACCCTGCGCACCCTGGGCCGGGCCGGGCTGGGCCGGTTGGTCGACCGCTGCCACGAGTTGGCCCGGGTGGCCGCCACCGCCGTGCGGGACCGACCCGAGCTGGAGCTGTACGCCGAACCGCTGCTGAGCACCGTGCTGTTCCGGGTGCTGCCGTGGGATCCGGCGCGGCGGGCCGACCCGGCGGCGGTCGACCGGCTCAACGCCGAGCTGCGCCGCCGGCTGCTGGCGGGCGGGCGCGCGGTGCTCGGCCGGACCGAACTGCCGGGCCGTGGACCGGGGTTGCTCCGGCTCAAGCTCACCCTACTCAATCCGCACACCACCGAGGCGGAGCTGGCCCGGCTGCTGGACGACACGGTCCGGGCCGGCCGGGAATGCGAGGGGCGCTGATCGCACAGTCCAGGGCGGCCTCGGCGGGCCTTTCCCTGGAGCACCGGACAATGGCGTTCCGGTCACCCGGAATGCTCTCCACGGGGCTGCCACTGAAGGCTTCCTGAGAGTACTTCCGGGGAATTCTGAAAGTGCGTCGGCATATCGTCCGGCGGCTTGTCCCGACAGTTTTCGGCCGAGCCTGCGGCTGCCGGAGCGCCTCCCGGTGCCTATGGTGACGGGCTGAGGTGGGGTCAGCCGTGCAGGCCGAGCAGTACGGCCCGGGTGTGCTCCCAGGTCTGCGGGTCGCTGGCGACCAGCAGACCGTCCTCGCCGCCCGGCGGGTCGGCCCGGTAGGGCGAGCCGTCCAGCCGGGCCGAGACCCCGCCGGCCTCGGTGACCAGCAGTGACCCGGGGGCGTGGTCCCAGGGCAGGGTGCGCCAGTAGAGCAGGAACTCCAGCTCGCCGTCGGCGACCTGCGGATACTCGATGCCCGCCGCCCGCCGGCCCTGGTTCACCTGGCCGAACGCCTGGATCCGGGTGGCCAGCCCCGGAAAGAGATGCGGGGTCAGGAAACGGCGCTTGACCGAGCCGCGCCACTTTTCCGGCAGGTCCGTGGCCGGGGTCCGGATCAGCCGGTGGCCGTCCCGCCAGGCGCCCGAGCCCAGCTCGGCGGCGTAGGAGGTGCGGGTCATCGGCTGCCAGATCCAGGCGGCGACCGTCCGGCCGTCCCGGACCAGCGAGACCATCAGCGCGAAGTCCGGGCGGCCGGCGATGAAGTTGGAGGTGCCGTCCACCGGGTCGACCAGCCAGCAGGCGGGCTCGGTGTGCAGGCAGCGGGCCAGCATCGGGTCCGCGGCCACCGCCTCCTCGCCGACCACCGGGAGCGGCAGCAGGTCGTGCAGCCGCCGGGCGATGATCAGCTCGGCCTCGCGGTCGGCGACCGTCACCACGTCGCCGGGCGCCTTCTCCATCACCTCGCCGGCCGTCAGGGCACGGAAGCGCGGCTCGACGGCCTCGGCCGAGGTCTCGGCGAGGATCTCCGCCACCTTCTCCATGAGCACGCGCCCGCTCCCTTCGCTCGAGTACCACTCTCGCACGTCAGGGCGGGCGTGACCTGCGGCGGACCACCTCCTGGGGGGTACCCGCGGGGGCGGCGGACGGTTCGGGTACGCAGCCGCGGGGCGGGGCCGGGGCGCGGGCCCCACCGGCGCGAGCGGGCCGGGCGGGGCCGCGCCGGTCACCGGTGGCGGTGCCGGACCACGTCGTCGTACTCGGCGTGCACCCGGCGGTCCATGGCGAGGGTGAACTGGGCGTCGGCGACCACTCGGGCGAACGGGCGGATCCGGGTCAGCTGCTCGGTCAGGTGGGCCGCCTCGCCGGGCGGGAGCGGCTGCTCGGTGGCCAGGGCACCGAGCAGCTGGTCGCGGATCAGGCCGACGAAGACCTCGGCCACCGCGTCGGCGTACTCCTGCGCCTTGCGGCTGGCGTCCAGCACGGCGGCCAGCGGGACGCCCTCGGCCACGAGGGCGATGGTGGCGTCCATCAGCCGGCGGCTGACGTGGGTGATGCCGTCCTCGGTGACGGTGATGTATCCCTGGGCGATCGACTCCGCGGTGTTGGCCTCGGTGAGCTGGTCGCCGAAGGCGGCCGCCAGCTCGGCCCAGCTGAGCGAGACGGGAGCCTCGTCCGACCAGGGCGCGGTGATCGCCGCCTCCAGGCCGATCAGCTCCGCGACGTCCCGGCCGCTCTCACCGGCGCCGATCAGCTCGGCGATGCCGCCCAGGGTGTGGCCGCGCTCCAGCAGCTCGGCGATCACCCGCAGCCGGGCCAGGTGCGCCTCGCCGTACCAGGCGATCCGGCCCTCCTTGCGCGGCGGCGGGAGCAGCTTGCGCTCGCGGTAGAAGCGCAACGTGCGGGTGGTGATGCCGGCGGCCGCGGCGAGCTGCTCGACCCGGTACTCGCGCGGACCTGCTGGGGTGCTCTCGATCTCCGCCACGCGGCCAGCATAGGGGCGGGCGGGGGACGGCCACGAGCGACGGACGGCCCCGGTGAACCGGGCCCGTCCGGCTTCTTCCCAGCCCGGATCCCAGCGGCTACCCTGCCAATCGTGCCAGTGAATACTGGCACGATTGACACCCGCACACTGTTCCCGACCGGTCCCGCATCCCCCCGGGGCGGCGTCATCCCGCCCGCGCCTCGTACCTCCCGAGAGGACCGCCGCATGGCAGCCATCCCCGACCAACCCCCCACCCCCGAGCCCCGGCACGTCCGGGTCGCCGTGATCGGCTCCGGCTTCGGCGGCATCGGCGCCGGCGTCCGGCTGCGCCGGGCCGGCATCACCGACTTCGTGATCCTGGAGCGCGCCGACTCGGTCGGCGGCACCTGGCGGGACAACAGCTACCCGGGCTGCGCCTGCGACGTCCCCTCGCACCTCTACTCCTTCTCCTTCGCGCTCAACCCCGACTGGCCACGCAGCTTCTCCGGCCAGGCCGAGATCCGCGGCTACCTGGAGCGGGTCACCGACACCTTCGGCCTGCGGCCGCACCTGCGGCTGCGCACCGAGGTCACCGAGGCCCGTTGGGAGGCCGCCCAGACCCGCTGGCGGATCAGCACCAGCGCGGGGGAGTGGACGGCCGACGCGCTGGTCAGTGCCACCGGCCCGCTCTCCGACCCGCAGATCCCCGAGCTGCCCGGGCTGGCCGCCTTCCCCGGCCAGGTCTTCCACTCCTCCCGTTGGGACCACGACTACGACCTGACGGGCAAGCGGGTCGCCGTGGTCGGCACCGGCGCCTCCGCGGTGCAGATCGTCCCGGAGATTCAGCCGAAGGTGGGACGGCTGACGGTCTTCCAGCGCACCCCCGCCTGGGTGCTGCCCAAGGCCGACCGCGAGATCAGCGCCGCCGAGCGCTGGCTGCACCGCACCGTCCCGGCCACCGCGGCGGTCCGCCGGGCCACGCTGTTCACCGTCCGCGAGTTCCAGGTGGACGCCTTCGTCCGACGGCCCGGCACGCTGCGCCTGGTCCAGCAACTGGCCGAGCGGCACCTGGCCCGGCAGATCGCCGACCCGGTGCTGCGCGCCAAGCTGACCCCCGACTTCCGGATCGGCTGCAAGCGGATCCTGCTCAGCCGCACCTGGTACCCGGCGCTGGCCGCGCCCAACACCGAGCTGGTGGCCGCCGGGCTGACCGAGGTGCGCGGCTCGACGCTGGTCGCCGCGGACGGCAGTGAGCACGAGGTGGACGCGATCGTCTTCGGCACCGGCTTCCACGTCACCGACATGCCGATCGCCGACCGGGTCTTCGGGGTGGACGGGCGGAGCCTGGCCGAGGAGTGGAAGGAGGGGATGGCCGCCCTGCGCGGGTCGACCGTGCGCGGGTTCCCCAACCTCTTCTTCGTGATCGGGCCGAACACCGGCCTGGGCAACAGCTCGATGATCCTGATGATCGAGTCCCAGCTGAACTACCTGATCGACGCGCTGCGCACGCTCCGCTCGGTCGGCGCCACCGCGCTGCAGCCCACCGAACGCGCCCAGCGGCACTGGAACCAGCGGCTCCAGCACCGGATGGGGCGCACGGTCTGGACCACCGGCGGCTGCCGCAGCTGGTACCTGGACTCCCAGGGCCACAACACCGTGCTCTGGCCCGGCTCGACCGCCGAGTTCCGCCGCGCCACCCGCCGGATCGACCTCGCCGAGTACGAGCTGATCAAGCGCGCCGCCCCGGTGCCGGCGCCCGTGACCGAGGAGGTCCCGGCATGACGCCGCCCGCCGACTGGGTGCTGCCCACCCCCGCCGAACGGCTGCGGGTCCGCTCCGCCGACGGCAGCTGGCTCAACGCCGAGGCGTTCGGTCCCGCCGACGCGCCGACCGTGCTGCTGGCGCACGGTTGGACCTGCTCGATCGGGTTCTGGTCCCCGGTCATCCACCGGCTCGCCGGCGACCACCGGGTGGTCGCCTACGACCAGCGCGGCCACGGCCGCAGCGACATCCCGCCGACCGTCCGCGGCTACTCCACCAGCGCGCTCGCCGACGATCTGGAGGCCGTCCTCACCCGCGTCGTGCCGGCGGGCGGCCGGGCCGTGCTGGCCGGGCACAGCATGGGCGGGATGACCATCATGGCGGCCGGTGGCCGGCCCGCGGTGGCCGCCCGGACCGCCGCCGCGTTGCTGGTCAGCACCGGCGCCGGCGGCCTCACCGAGGAGGTCCGGCTGATCCCGGCGGCCGTCCGCCCACCGCGGCTGCGGGCCTGGCTGACCCGCCGGATCCTCTCCTCCCCGCTGCCGCTCGGCCCGGTCACCGGTCCCGGCAAGGCGGTGCTGAAGCACGCCACGATGGGCCGGGCCACCCCGCCCGAGCCGGTCGAGGCGTGCGCCCGGATCGTGCACGCCTGCCCGACCGCCGTCCGGGCCCGCTGGGCGGACGTGCTCGGCGAGCTGGACGTGCGGACCGGGCTGGCCGCGATGACCGCGCCGACCGCCGTCGTGGTCGGCAGCGCCGACCGGCTCACCCCACCGGTGCACGCGCACCGGATGCTGGCCGCGGCCCAGGCCCCGGCCGGACTGCTGGAACTGCCCGGCGTGGGGCACATGGCTCCCGCCGAGCGACCCGCCGAGATCGCCGCCGAGATCCGCCGGCTGGTCACCGCCCACCTGGCACCCGAGAGGACGGAAGCCGGATGACCCCGCCGCTGCACGCACAGGTCGTCGTCGTCACCGGAGCCGCCCGGGGGCTGGGCGCACTGATGGCCCGCCGGCTCGCCGAGCGCGGCGCCAAGGTGGCACTGGTCGGCCTGGAGCCGGCCGAGCTGAAGGCCACCGCCGCGCTCTGCGGGCCGGAGGCGTCCTGGTGGGAGGCGGACGTCACCGACCTGGCCGCCCTCAGCGGCACCGCCGGGGGGATCCTGGAGCGCTACGGCCGGATCGACACCGTGGTCGCCAACGCCGGGATCGCGATCGGCGGGCCGCTGCTGGACAGCGATCACACCGCCTTCAGCCGGGTGATCGAGGTCAACCTGCTGGGCAGCGTGGCCACCGCCCGGGCCTTCCTGCCCGCGTTGGCGGCCAGCCGCGGCTACCTGTTGCAGATCGCCTCACTGGCGGCGATCACCCCGGCCCCGCTGATGAGCGCGTACTGCGCGAGCAAGGCGGGCGTCGAGTCGTTCGCGCACGCGCTGCGCGCCGAGGTCGCCCACCAGGGGGTCCGGGTCGGGGTCGGCTACCTGAGCTGGACCGACACCGACATGGTGCGCGGCGCCGACCAGGACGACGTGCTCCGCGAGATGCGGGCCCGGCTGCCCTGGCCGGCCAACCGGACCTACCCGGTCGGCCCGGCGGTGGAGCGGTTGGTGGCCGGGATCGCCCGCCGCTCGTCGCACGTCTACGCGCAGGCCTGGCTGCGCGGGATGCAGCCGGTGCGCTGGGTGCTGCCGGGGCTGATCGCCGCGGTCGGCGGGCGCGAGGTGGGCCGGCTGGCGCCGCGGCTGCGGGAGACCGCGGGGAGCCGGCTGCGCCCGGTCGGCGCGGGCGGGGCGGCCGACGAGGCCGCGCGGTCCGCAGCACGCCCCTCGCGCGTGGAGGCGGGCGGCCAGTAGCGTGCGATCATGACAACTGCTCTCATCACCGGCGCCACCGCCGGTATCGGTGCCGCCTTCGCCCGTCGCCTGGCCGGGGACGGCCACGACCTGGTGCTGGTCGCCCGGGACACCCGGCGGCTGGCGGAGTCCGCGGCCGGGCTGCGCGAGCGGTTCGGCGTGCAGGTGGAGCCGCTCACCGCGGACCTCGCCACCGAGGCCGGGATCGGCGCGGTCGAGGAGCGGCTGCGGGACGGCTCCCGGCCGGTCGGGATCCTGGTCAACAACGCCGGCTTCGGCCACCGGGGCGCCTACCTGGACGTGCCGCTGGAGCAGGAGCTGGAGATGCTCAAGGTGCACATCGAGGCGGTGCTGCGGCTCACCTCGGCGGCGCTGCCGGGGATGCGCGAGCGCGGCTTCGGCGGGGTGGTGAACGTCGCCTCGGTGGCGGCGTTCCTGCCGCGCGGCACGTACGGCGCCACCAAGGCCTGGGTGGTCAACTTCACCCAGGGCGTGTCGCGCGACCTCGGTGGCACCGGGGTGCGGTTGCTGGCGCTCTGCCCGGGCTTCACCCGGACCGAGTTCCACCAGCGGGCCGGAATGGGCACCTCGAGCGTGCCGCGCTGGGCCTGGCTCCCGGCGGAGCGGGTGGTGGACGAGGCGATGCGCGACCTGGCCCACGGGCGGACGCTCTCGGTGCCGAGCAAGCGGTACAAGCTGGCGGTGGCGGTCGCCCGGCTGCTGCCGGCGGGGAAGCTGGGCGGGCTCTCCTCGAAGGCGGCCCGGACCTACCGGACCACCTGACCCGACCGTTGCCGGGGTGCGGGAATGCCATGGGTGGATAGCTCATTATTAGCAGAGCTAACAATGAGCTATGCTCTCCATGTTGTCCTTTCCCTGGAGGTGCCGTGCGTCCTGACACCATCGACTGGACCCCACCACCGCGCGCGGCCGGCGAGCCGCGGCCCCCGGCCCAGCTGCGCCGCATCCTGGCGCTCTTCCGGCCGTACCGGTGGCGACTCGCCACGGTCGGCCTGCTGGTCGGGGCCTCCGCGGTGGTCTCGGTGGTCACCCCGTTCCTGCTCCGCGCCGTCCTGGACGTGGCGATCCCGCACGGCCGCACCGGCCTGCTCGCCCTGCTGGTGCTCGGCATGGTCGCGGCCACCGTGGTCAACAGCGTCTTCAACGTGCTGCAGACCCTGATCTCCACCACCGTGGGCCAGCTGGTGATGCACGACCTGCGCACCGCCGTCTACTCCCACCTGCAGCGGATGTCGCTGGCCTTCTTCACCCGGACCCGCACCGGCGAGGTGCAGTCCCGGATCGCCAACGACATCGGTGGCATGCAGTCCACCGTCACCTCCACCGCGACCTCGCTGGTCTCCAACCTCACCAGCGTGATCGCCACCGTGGTCGCCATGGTGGCGCTGGACTGGCGGCTGACCCTGGTCTCGCTGCTGCTGCTCCCGGTCTTCGTCTGGATCAGCCGCCGGGTCGGCAACGAGCGCAAGCGGATCACCTCCGAGCGGCAGCGGCAGCTCGCCGTGATGTCCTCGGCGGTCCAGGAGTCGCTCTCGGTCAGCGGCATCCTGCTCGGCCGCACGATGGGCCGTTCCGACTCGCTCTCCGCGGAGTTCACCGGCCAGTCCGACCAGCTCGCCGACCTGGAGGTGCGGGCCAGCATGGCCGGGCGCTGGCGGATGAACATCATCCAGATCGTGATGTCGGCGATGCCCGCGGTGATCTACCTGGCGGCCGGCCTGACCGCGGCCGGCGGTGCGCCGTTCGTCTCGATCGGAACCCTGGTCGCCTTCGTCTCGCTGCAGCAGCAGCTCTTCCGCCCCTCCGTCCAGCTGCTCTCCACCGGCGTGGACGTGCAGACCTCGCTCGCGCTCTTCCAGCGGATCTTCGAGTACCTGGACCTGCCGGTGGAGATCGCCGAGCCCGCCGAGCCGGTCCGGCTGCCCGCGGTCCGCGGTGAGGTGCGCTTCGAGCAGGTCGACTTCGGCTACGAGGCCGAGCAGCCCCGGGCCACCCTGTCCGGCGTCGACCTGACCGTGCCGGCTGGCGGCTCGCTCGCGGTGGTCGGCGAGACCGGCTCCGGCAAGACCACCCTCAGCTACCTGGTCCCGCGGCTCTACGACGTGACCGGCGGCCGGGTCACCATCGACGGCACCGACGTCCGCGACCTCGCCTTCGAGTCGCTCTCCCGGGCGGTCGGGGTGGTCTCCCAGGAGACCTACCTCTTCCACGCCTCGGTCGCCGACAACCTGCGCTTCGCCAAGCCGGACGCCAGCGACGAGGAACTGGTGGAGGCGGCCCGGACGGCGCAGATCCACGACCACATCGCCGGCCTGCCCAAGGGCTACGACACCGTGGTCGGCGAGCGCGGCTACCGGTTCTCCGGCGGCGAGAAGCAGCGGCTGGCGATCGCCCGGACCATCCTGCGCAACCCGCCGGTGCTGATCCTGGACGAGGCCACCAGCGCGCTGGACAACCAGACCGAGCGGGCCGTGCAGCGGGCGATCGACGAGCTGGCCGCCGGGCGCACCACGATCACCATCGCGCACCGGCTCTCCACCATCCGGCACGCCGACCAGATCGCCGTGCTCGACCACGGTCGGGTCGCCGAGCTGGGCACCCACGAGGAACTGCTCGCCCTCGACGGCCGCTACGCGGCGTTGCTGCGGCGGGAGGCGCCGCACTCGGCGGAGGGCGCGGAGCCTTCGCCGCAGGCGGAGCCGGCCGCGGCACAGCCCGTCGTTCAGCCCTGGCCGGGCCGCCGCGCGAAGGTGGTGGGGTAGGGATCGAAAGGGGCGAGCAGTGACCGGGGAACGGCCCCGCCGGGTGCTGGTGATCTGCAAGGGCAACATCTGTCGCTCGCCGACCGCCGCCGCGATGCTCGCGGCCCGGCTCGGCGACCGGGCCGAGGTCCGCTCCGCCGGGACGCACGGCCGGTACGCCGGCGAGCCCGCGCACCCCCTGATGATCGAGGCGGCCGCCGCCCTCGGCTACGACCTCACGGTTCACCGGTCCCGGCCGCTGGACACCGACCTGATCGCCTGGGCGGACGAGCTGATCGCGATGGACCGGGAGACCGCCCACGCCGTGCGGGCCCTCGCCGGCCCCGGACACCCCGTCGGCCTGCTGACCCCCGACGGCATCCCCGACCCCTGGGGCGGCGGCCCCGAGCGGTTCGCCCGGGTCGCCCGCGAGATCGAACGGGCGGTGCGGCGCTACCCGGCCGACCGGGCCCGGTGACGGGGCTCAGGCGGCCTTGGGGACCTCGTTGTAGACCGGGGCCAGTTCCTGGCCGGAGAGTTCGTGGATGGCGCGCATCACCTCGTCGGTCACCTGGCGGCGGGCGCGGGCCGAGCGGGCCTGGCCGTGCAGCTCGGAGAAGTCCAGCGGCTCGCCGAACCGGACGGTGATCCGGCGCAGTCGGGGGATCCGGGTGCCGACCGGCTGCAGCTGGTCGGTCCCCTCCAGGGCCACCGGGACCACCGGGACGCCGGCGGTGAGGGCCAGCCAGGCGACGCCGGTCTTGCCACGGTAGAGCCGGCCGTCCCGCGAGCGGGTGCCCTCGGGGTAGATGCCGAAGGCCTGCCCGCTCTCCAGCACCTCCAGCGCGGCGTCCAGCGCGGTCTGCGCGAGGTGGACGGTGCCGCGCTCGACCGGCACCACGTCGATCGCCTCCAGCACCGCCTTGACGAACTTCCCCTTCAGCCCCTTGCCGTGGAAGTACTCGGCCTTGGCGAGGAAGGAGACCGGGCGCGGCGCGGTGAGGATGATCGCCACGCTGTCGATGAACGAGAGGTGGTTGCTGGCGATGAGGACCGGACCCTTGCGCGGGACGTTCTTCCGTCCCTCCACCACCGGGCGGTAGATCGCTCGTGCGAGCGGTTTGAGCACCAACTTGGTCACGAGCCTGATCATGATTCCCTCCCTGGGCACCGGGGCCACCGCGGTCCTGCCACGCCCGGGCAGGTCTCCATACAATGACCCTTCATACCATCACCGCCCACTACGGCTTATGGAGGCTGCACCCCGGTGAGCATGGTCACCACCGTCCTGCTGCTGGTCATTCTCGCCACCGCCGTCGCCACCGGTGCCCGGCACTGGAGCATTCCGGCGCCGTCACTGCTGGTGGTGGCCGGGTTGCTGGCGGGGCTGCTGCCGTTCGTGCCGCGGGTCGTGGTGCCGCCCGAGGTGATCAGCGTGGCGGTGCTGCCGCCGCTGCTCTACGCCTCGGCCGAGGAGATCTCCTGGCGCGAGCTGAAGGCGGTCTGGCGGCCCGTCAGCCTGCTGGCGCTCGGATTGGTGCTGGCCTCCGCGTTCGGCATCGGCGCGCTGGCCGCCGCGCTCACCCCGCTGCCGCGACCGATGGCCTTCGTGCTGGGCGCGGTGCTGGCCAGCACCGACCCGGTCGCGGTCACCGCGCTCGGGCGCAAACTCGCGCTGCCGCCGCGGATGCAGACCCTGGTGCAGTCCGAGAGCCTCTTCAACGACGCGACCAGCCTGGTGCTGTTCAAGGTCGCCGTCGGCCTGGCGGTGACCGCCGGGGCGGTCTCGCCGGCGGCGGCGGGTGGCGAGTTCGTGCTGCTGGCGGGCGGCGGCGCGGTGGTCGGCGGTGCGGTGGCGGCGGCGGTCGCCTTCATCCGGGCGCGCACCGGGGATCCGGTGCTGGAGACGGTGACCGCCCTGGTCACCCCGTACGTCGCGTACGTGCTGGCGGAGGACCTGCGCACCTCGGGGGTGACCGCGGTGGTGGTCGCCGGGGTGGCGCTCGGCGCGCGGGGCCACCGGCTGACCAACGCCCGGATCAGACTGCAGGTGCACGCCGTCTACCGGACGGTGGTCTTCATGCTGGAGAGCGTGGTCTTCGCCCTCATCGGGCTGGAACTGCCCGGCCTGATACGTGACTTGAGTGCCACACAAGGCGGTTGGTGCTGGCAGGCGCTGGTGATAGCGCTGGCGCTGATCCTGCTCCGGCTGCTGTGGATCGTGCCGATGACCTGGCTCACCCAGCGGCGGCGGGCGTCGGTCGCCGGCGGGCCGGCCCGGCTGAACTGGCGGGTGCCGGCGGTGCTCACCTGGGCCGGTACCCGGGGCGTGATGCCGCTGGCGGCCGCGCTGACCATTCCGTTGCTGGCCAAGGACGGCTCGCCGCTGCCGTACCGGGAGCTGGTGCTGGTGCTCACCACCTCGGTGGTCGCCTGCACGCTGGTGGTCCAGGGGTTCACCCTGGCGCCGGTGGTGCGCGCCTCGGGCATCGCGCTGGAGCCGGAGGCGACCGCGCGCGAGGAGGCCCAGGCGTCGAAGGCGGTGCTGCGGGCCGCGCTGGGTCGGCTGGACGAGATGGTGGAGGCCGAGGGCGTCTCGGCGGTGGTCGCCGACCGGATGCGCCGCGACCTGGAGACCCGGCTCGACCACGCCCGGCTCCGGCTCTCCGACGAGGAACCGGTCGAGGACGCGGCCACCATGCTGGCGTTCCGGCGGCTGCGTCGCGACCTGATCGCGGTGGAGAGCACCGAGCTGCAGCGACTCTACGAGACGCACCGGATCAGCGGCAGCACACGGGGGACCGTGCAGCACGCGCTGGACCTGGAGGAGGCCGGGCTCGGCGAGCTGTGAACCGGCCTAGTACTACAGGGCTAGATCTGCACCATCTGGAGGCGCATGCGCCGACGGAAGTGATGTCGCCTGGCCTCAATTTGGTGGCGGCGGCGGAGCGTTGACCAGTGCAGTGCGTGGCGTATCT
>NZ_JBVHLF010000095.1:0-23733 GCF_055559155.1 Kitasatospora sp. NPDC024654 | reverse complement strand
ATCACGCCGTCCACGTCGCCGCCGCGGGTGGCGGCCGCCATCTTCAGGGACGCGCTGACCAGCTCGGCGTCGTGGTGCTCGCCCATGGCGTACCCAAGGCACCTCCGGGAGAACAGGTCGATCACGGTGGCGAGGTACATCTTTCCCTCACCGGTCTCGATCCTGTGGGCCCGACGAACCTCTGCATGAGCGCCCAGGCCTGCTGGGCCGGCTGAGCCGCTCGTCCTGGGGCGGCTGCCATCAGTCGTCTCTCCCGTGTACGTCAGTGTCGCGGCGATCCCGGGCGACGTGTCGTCCATCCAGTGTTCCGGAGCGCCGAGCTCACCACGCTACCGTTCGGCCGAGGTAGTCGACGTAGTGCAGACCTGGGCTTTCCCGGAGGGCGTCGAGCGTCCTGACCACGTTCGGGATGCTGTCGTCGATGCCGAGCCGGGCCTCCGGGCCGCCCATGTCGGTGCGCACCCAGCCGGGGGCCATCAGGACCAGGGCACGGTGCTCGCCGCGGTGCCGCGCCGCGTAGCTGCGCATGAACGTGTTGAGTGCCGCCTTGCTGCCGCGGTACACCTCGTGGCCGCCGTGCTCGTTGTTGGCCACGCTGCCCTGGCCCGAGGACATCACCGCGATCGTGCCCGCGGGCTCGACGAGGTCCTGGAGGGCCTCGATGACGCGCAGCGGGCTCAGCGCGTTGGTCACCATGACCCGGACGAACTCCTCGGTGGAGGTCTGCGCCACCGTGCCCTCGGGCCGGTTCGTGACGCCGGCGTTCACGAAGAGCAGGTCGAACCTCCGGTCCGCCAGACGATCGCGCAGCGCCGCGATCTGCTCGGGCTCCGTGACGTCGACGGTCTCGATCTCGATCTGCCCGGCGCAGGTTTCGGCGAGGTCGTGCAGGCCGGTCCGGCCGGAGCCGCGCACGGTGGCCACGACATGCCGGCCGCCTCTTGCCCATTCCCGGGCCAGCGCGAGGCCCAGACCGCGGGACGCGCCGATCAGGAGCACGCGCCCGCCCGGGAGCGGGTACGCGGAGTGGCTCCCGAAATTAGTTGTAGTCATACAATGATTGTGCGAGATGCAACCACTTCCGTCAAGCTGCGGCCGCTTCAACATGCCTTGCGCCATATGGCCGTTCGTGTGTTAGCGTCTTTGACGGACGTACGAGAGTCACGGTCCGGCAGGTAGTCCGGATGGCGATTCCTCGCTCGTACGGTGCCCTTGAGGCACGTCCGGTGCGTCCCTTTTCGTTCATGATCGAGAAGGGACACGACCGTGTCGGATCTGCATGTCATCATCGCCGGGGGCGGGCTGGGCGGCCTGGCCCTCGCACAGGGCCTTCGCCAGCGGGGATCAGCTTCGCCGCCTACGAGAAGGACCCCGGCCCCGACTTCCGCAACCAGGGCTACCGCATCCGCATCAGCCCCGACGGCATCTCCGCCCTCAAGGCACTGCTGACGCAGCGGGCGTACGAGGTGTTCGCCGCCACAGCCGCGACCCCCGGCCCACACATGGACACCTTCGACCACCGCCTGAACTGCTGCACACCCAGGAACTCCCCCACCTCCCGGGCCTGCCGGGCAGCGGAAACCTGGCGGTCAACCGTCTGATACTACGTCAGATTCTGTGCTCCGGACTGCGGGACGCCGTGCGCTACGGCGCCCGGCTCACCCACTACGACGTCAACCGCTCGGGCTCGGTGACCGCGCACTTCGCGGACGGCACCACCGCCACCGGCGACGTGCTGATCGGCGCCGACGGCGTCAACTCGACCGTCCGCAACCAGTACTTGGCGCGAGCACAGGTCATCGACAGCGGGCTGCGGCTGCTCTACGGCAAGGTCCCCCTCGCCGACGACCAGGCCCGGAGCCTGCTCACGCCCGAGCCGCTCGGGCTGTGGACCACCGTCGTCGGACCGCAACGGCGCTTCATCGGACTCGCCCCCGGTGCAGTTCCGCGAACCGGTGCACGAGGTGGCCACCCGGCTCGCACCACCCATCGAGCTGAGCGGCGTCGATGACTACCTCACCTGTGTCTTCGGCGCCCACCGGAAACAGTTCCCCCACCCCGACACGGAGTTGTTCGCCATGAACGGCGAGCAACTGAAGGCACTCACCCTGTCCCTGGTGAACGGCTGGCACCCTCGACTGGTCGAGACCGTCTCCCGCCAGGACTCCGCCTCGATCTTCCCGGTCACCGTGCGCACCAGCGTGCCCGTAGCCGCCTGGGAGACCACCACGGTCACCCTGCTCGGCGATGCCATCCACGTCATGAGCCCCGCGATCGGCGTCGGCGCGAACACCGCACTGCGTGACACCCGTATCCTGGCCGGCCGCCTGGTCGAGGCCGCCGCCGGCCGGCCACTCACCGAGGCCCTGCACGCCTACGAGGAGGAGATGACCAGGTACGGCTTCGACGCCGTGCGCGACTCAGCCGCCCACGGGCATCGCCTGGTGGGCCAGGACCCGCTCCCCGCAACGCAGTTGTAGACGCCTACCGGTCCACCCCGCGCCCGCACACCGAACCGTGCGAACCGGCGACGGGACCGGACCGCCGGCCACCACAGGGACACGTGGATCCCGCACGGGCCAGGTCCCCACCGAACGCGGCAGGCCGAGCTCCTCGGCGACGAGGGGTCTGCCGGTCTCGGAGACCAGGGCGGACTTGGCAACCTCGGGCATGGTCACCTCGCGCCCGGTGCGCATCAGCTCGGCCGTGGTCGTCACCATCGCCGCGCGGGTGCGCAGCTTCTGGTTGGTGCGGCCGCCGTTCACACCCTGGGGTGTCTTCGATTCCGTCTCCTGCATCGCTCAGCCATAGCCAGTGGACTGACGAGAGAGCATGTGCATGAAGTCATCGCGGCAGAGGGCAATCGCGACATGAGGAGCGGGACAAGGATCCTTCGCCCGTCGGACTCACCTCGTCCGACGGGCGAAGGATCGCTCGGCAGGCCGCGGGGGCGGTGCGGCCCGGCTCGTGGTTGGGCCGGTCACGGTGAGTCGGTCAGCTGGCCGGCGCCGCGGTAGGCATTGGTGGATCCTCCGTCAGGCCCGCTGCCACCCACACTGGCTGACGGCCCGCTCGAACGCTTTCCGGTCGAAGTCGCGATCGCCCACCCAGGCGACGATGCCGTCCGGCCGGACGAGCACGGCGCCCAGTCCGAGGTCGTCCTTCGCCGCACCGGCCGCATGACGCAGCCGGCTCTCCCGGCCCGTCGCCGAATCACGCAGGCGCCGGTCGGTGCTGAAGTCCAGGACGACGCCGCTGCCGTCCCGCAGCAGGCCGCCGAGGCGAGTGCCGTCCACCAGCTGGAAGTCCGGGGCGTTGCGGCCGACCAGCGGATGCTCGCCGCCGAGGTCGTAGCAGAGCGACGAGCCGGAGATCTTCCCGTACACGTAGGTCGTGCCGTCCCGGGTGTCGAGCAGGTCGCGGATCACACCCTGGACCGCCTGGCCGTGCGCGTCCGGCCGCATGGCCACCGACTGGGCACGAGTCCAGTCGAGTACCCAGGCGCCGATCGGATGGCGTTCACGGGTGTAGGTGTCGAGAAGCCCGTCCGGCGCCTGCCCACGCACGACCGCCGCGAGCTTCCACCCCAGGTTCACGGCGTCGCCGATGCCGGTGTTGAGCCCCTGCCCGCCCAGCGGGGAGTGGATGTGCGCGGCGTCGCCGGCGAGCAGCACACGGCCTCGCCGGTACGTCGTGGCCTGCATCGCCCGGTCGGTGAAGGTCGAGACGAGCTGGACGTCTGCCAGCGTGACGTCGGTGCCGGACACCCGGCGCAGCACGGCCTGGAGGTGGTCGCGGCTCGGCTGCTGGGTGCGGTCGAACGCGCCGCCGTCGAAGTCCATCATGCCGATGTGCCCCTCAGTGGGCATCCGGATGTACATGCCGGTCGGCGTCAGATTGAACCCGGGGTTCAGCTTCTCGGTATCGGTGATGCCGACGAGCATGGTGTAGCCGGTGAACTGGGGCTCGGTGCCGACGAAGTCGAAGCCCACCAGCCCGCGCACGGCACTGCGACCGCCGTCGCAGCCGATGGCCCAGCGCGCCGCGTACTCCTGCTCGCCGGCACGCACGATCACACCGTCCTCGTCCTGCTCGACGGCGCGGACCGTGACACCGCGCCGGATCTCCACGCCGAGCTCGGCCGCACGCTCGGACAGCACCGACTCGACCGCTCCGAGGCTGGTCATCATCACCTCCAGCACCGGGCTGGGCAGCCGGTACGGCAGCGCGTCGACGTCGACCTTGGCCGGATCGAGCACCATGCCGGCGAAGTGGCCCACTGCCCGCGGGCCCGGCCGCTCGTTCCCGTCGGGCGCGTCGTGGACGCCCGACGCCGCCAGCAGCCGGGGCAGCATCCCTCGGCGGTAGAACGCCTCGACCGACGTGGCCGACAGGCCCCGCATCCCGAGCGGCGCCGCCCGCCACCGGGAGCCGGGCCCCGGCTCCCGTTCGAGCACCAGGACCGAGCAGCCCGCGAGACCGAGCTCGCAGGCCAGGAACAGACCGACCGGGCCGGCCCCCACGATCACTGCGTCATGCATGAGAAATCCCCTTTCAGCAGTGTGTTCTCGTTCGATGCGGCAACCCTGACGCCGGCCGCTCACACGGGGCTCACACGGCGCTCAGCCGGGGGCGCATGGCGCTGACACGGGTGCTCGCGCGAAGATGACGCAATGGACGGGGGTGCGCGGCTTCGGGTCACGCTGCTCGACGCCTTCCAGGCGTCGCGCGGTGACACCGCCTTGGCCGTGCCCGGCGCCCGGTTGCAGGGGCTGGTCGTGCGGCTGGCGCTGGCCGGCGGGCGAGCGGTCGAGCAGGGCGTCCTGGTCGACGCGATCTGGGCCGAGGACCCGCCGGCAGGTCCCGCCCATGCCTTGCAGGCCCTGGTCTCGCGGCTGCGCCGGGCCCTCGGTTCGCTCGGCGACGTCACGCCACTCGCGGGCGGCTACCGGCTGGCGGTGGACCCCGCCGACGTGGACGCGCTGCGGTTCGAGCAGCTCGCCGCTACCGGCCACGACCGCCTGCGCGCCGGCGACCCGAGCGCCGCGGCGGCCGTGCTCGGCGAGGCCGTGGCGCTGTGGGGCGAGGACCCCGGTGTCGAGCCCACGGCCGTCGCCGCGGTCGCACCGGCCGCCGCGACCAGGCTGGCCCGCGCCTCGATCGAGGCCGTCACCGACCTCGCCGACGCCGAGTTGGCCCTGGGGCGCGCCGACGCGGCCGCCGCCCGCCTGACCGCCCTGCTGGCCGACCATCCCGTCCACGAACGCGCCGCCGCGTTGCTCATGGACGCGCTCGCCGCCCAGGGCCGCCAGGCCGAGGCCCTGGCCCGGTACGAACAAGTGCGGGAAACCCTGGCAGACGCCCTGGGCACCGACCCGGGGGCCGCGCTGCGTGAGCGTCACCTGAGCCTGCTGCGCGCCGCGCCTGCCGCCGTGGAGACCAAGCCGACCCATCTGCCCGCGCCGCTGACCAGCTTCGTCGGCCGTGACGAGGACCTGGCCCGGATCGACATGCTGCTCGCTGCCGGGCGGCTGGTCACCGTGGTCGGTCCCGGCGGTGCCGGCAAGAGCCGCCTCGCGTTGGAGGCCGCCCGCCGGCACCAGCGGGAATACCGGGACGGAAGTTGGCTGATCGACCTCTCCCCGGTCACCGAACCGGCCAAGGTCGGCGCGGCGCTGCTGGCGGCGATCGGGCTGCGCGGCACGGCTCTGTTCGAGGCCTCGGCCAAGCCGGCCGGCGACCTGGACGTGCTGGCGGACCAGCTGAGCGGCCGGGCAAGCCTGCTGGTGGTGGACAACTGCGAGCACCTGGTCGACGCCGTGGCCCACTTGCTCTCAGCACTGCTGGCCCGCTGTGCCGGCCTGCGGGTGCTGGCCACCAGCCGCGAACCCCTCGCGATCGACGGCGAGGCGCTGGTCCTGCTCGGCCCGCTCACGCTGCCCGAGCCGGACGCGGACGTCGAGCAGGCCCACCGCACGGCGTCAGTGCGGCTGTTCACCGAGCGGGCGGCGGCCGTGCGGCCCGGGTTCGAGATCGGCCAGCGCAACGTCGGCGAGGTGCTGCGGATCGTCCGCAGCCTGGACGGCATGCCGCTCGCGCTGGAACTGGCCGCGGCCCGCCTGCGCACACTCTCGCTGGCCGACCTGGCCACCGGGCTGTCCGACCGCTTCCGCCTGCTCACCACCGGCAGCCGCACCGCCCTCCCGCGGCACCGCACGCTGCGGGCGGTCATCGCGTGGAGCTGGGACCTGCTCGACGAGGACGCGCGCACGGTCGCGGAGCGGATCTCGGTCCTACCCGGCGGCGTCACGCCGGCCTCGGCAGCCGCGGTCTGTGCCGGCACGACGGTACCGGCCGCCGAGGTCCGGGAGCTGCTCGCGGGCCTGGTCGACCGGTCGTTGCTCCAGCTCGCGCCGGATACCGGCCGTTACCGGATGCTGGAGACCATCCGGGAGTACGGCTCGGAACGCCTGGCCGAGCAAGGCGTTCTGACCACCGCCAGGGACCTGAGCGCCCTTCACTTCGCCGAACTGGTCGCCCGCCACGATCCGCTGCTACGCGGCCCCGGGCAACTCGACGCGCTTGACGTGCTGAGCGCCGAGTACGACAACGTGCTGGCCGCCCTGCGCCACCTCTGCGACGCCGGGGACGCCGACGGCGCGCTCGGGCTCGCGGTGGACCTGACCTGGTACTGGCACATGCTCGGCCGGCATCCCGAAGCGTCCTACTGGCTCGGCCAGGCGGCCGCGTTGCCGGCCGGGCGGACGGGCGTGGACCGCGACATCGCCGAGGGGATGCTGCTGCTCGACGCCCACGACATCCGGGGCGTGCCAGTCGACGACTCGGCCCGGGAGTTCACCGACCGGCTGCTGAGCCATCCGGAGCCGCGGGGCTTCGGCGTGCTGACCGCGGCCCGGCTGGCCGCCCTGGCCGGGATCGACGCCTCGCCGGTCATCCAGCGGCTGGTCGACGGCCCGGACGGGTGGCTGGCCGGACTGGCCCGGATGGCCCGGGCCGAGCTCGCCGAGAACAACGGCCACCTCGACCAGGTCAGCACCGACGTGGCCGTGGCACTGGACCGCTTCACCCAAGCGGGCGACAGTTGGGGCCTGGCCATGGCGCTGCCGACGCGCGCGCTGCTGCGACAGTACGACGGCGATCTCGACGGCGCGCTGGCCGACCTGACCGAGGCCAAGCGGCTGGCCCGCGAGTTCGGGTCGCTCAGCCACAGCGACGAGACCTTCATCGACCTGCGCCTGATCGACCTGCACGCGCGGCTCGGCCAGACCGAGCAGGCGGCGGCGGTGATCACCGTGACCCGGGAACGCACGCTGCGCTCGGCGGTGCCCGAGACGGTGGTGCTGCTCGACGCCCGGGGGGCCGGCCTCCGGCTGCGGACCGGTGATCTGGACCGGGCACGTGAGCTGGTCGAGGCGGCCGAGGCCGGCCTGTCCGACCGGCTCCCGTTCGGCAGCGACCACGCGCAGGCCCTGGTCGGTGCCGTGCGGGCCGAACTCTGTCTCGAACTCGGCGACGGCCCCGCCTGCGAGGCGGCGCTGGACCGGGCGTACGCGGCCGCGGTCAACAGCAAGGACTTGCCGATCGTGGCCACGGTCGCGGTGACGGTGGCCGGCCTCGCCGCGTTGTACGGGCGCTTCCTCGACGGGGCCGTCGTGCTGGGCGCGGCAGCCCGCCTGCGCGGCGCCCACGACCACACCGATCTCCAGGTCCGTACGCTCAGCAGCCGCGCCCGGGCGGCGCTCGGCAACGAGCGCTTCGCCGAGGCGTACGAGAGCGGCTGGCGGCTGGCCGCCCAGACGGCCCTGACCCGGACCGATCCCGCACGGCTGCGCCGTACGGCGGCCAGCGCCGCACCTCCCAGACCGGATCGCGCCCAGTAGCCGCACCGCCTGAGCGTCGTTTCTCCAGTGAGGGCCCCGCTGTACCGCCGGAGGCCCGGGCCTCCGGCTCCGTCCTCGGCCCCCGTCCCGGACGCGGGGGCGTGGGCCGGGCGAGCGGTGGCGGTGTTCCTGTTGGAGAGCGTGGTCTTCAGTGTCGTCGGGCTGGAACCGCCCGCCCTGTGCGCGCCCTGCCGGCCGGGCGCGGCTGGTGGCCGCTGCAGGCGCTCGCTGTCGCCGCGGTGCTGATCGGCGTCCGGGTGCTGTGGATGCTCCCGCTGTCCACCGCCGTCCGCCCGACCCGGGGCCGGCCCTCCTGGCGGGTGGCGACCGTGGTGACCTGGGCCGGCACCCGGGGCGTGATGCCGCTGGCCGCCGCGCTGTCCATCCCGCTCACCACCAGCGCGGATGCTCCGCTGGCCCGGGTGTCCCCTGGTCCTCGTGCTCACCACCGCGGTGGTGATCTTCACCCTGGTCGTCCAGGGCCTGAGCCTGGCCCCCGTGGTCAACCGCTCCGGACTCGCCCTCGAACCGGAACACACCGCCCGCGAGGAGGACGAGGCGCCGCGTCCGGCTATCTTCACGAGTTGTGGAAGTCGGTTGTTCACGGGTTCGGGAGGCGCCCGGATCCATCGTCCGGTGACGGTCACGAGTGTCGACGTCACCGGGGTACTTGCCCGGGCAGCAGCGGGGTGCTTCTGGTGAAAGGGCTCTGGCCGATGCCGAGGTACCCGTGATGGTGTGCGCCCTCGGCGGGCTACGGCACCATGCGACGGCCCCGGCAGCACGCGTCAGGCGGTCGAGGTGATCGCTCGGGTGACGGCCGTGATCGCCGGGGTGGGGCGGCCGGGGAGGCGCGCCACGAGCACCCGGCGGATCTCGGGAGGCGCGCCCTCGACGTGCAGCAGGCTGATCCCGGGCGGCAGGACGGGCGAGAGCCGGGAGGGCACCGTCGTGACCCCGAAGCCGCCGGCGACCAGCTGGAGCTTGGTCAGCCAGTCGCGCGCGCGGTGGACGATGTGCGGCCGTCCGGGCAGGCCGGGCCAGACGCCGAGCAGTGGCTCGGAGTTCGACGCCGGGGTGGCGATCCACGCGGCGTCGACCAGCTCGTCGACGTGCACCGTGGTGCGGCCGGCGAACTCGCTGGTCGAAGGCGCCGCCACGACCAGTTCGGTGTCCGCGACGGTCTCGACGTGCAGGCGCGGCGACTCGCCGTCCAAGGGCCGGTGGGGCGGGCGGGACGTCAGCACGGCGAGGTCGATCGAGCCCGCGCGCAGTGCCCGGATCAGGGTGGGCGTGGTGCCCTCGGTCGTGGTGACCGTGATCTGTGGGTCGGTCGCCGCGAGGCGGGCGAGTGCGGGAGGCAGGATGGCCGCGCCCGCGCTCAGGAACAGTCCGAGCCGCACCAGTTCGGTCCGCGGGACGGTTCCGGTGAGGTCGCGCTCGGCCGCCGCTAGGGAGTCCAGGATCGTGCGGGCGTGGCGCAGCAGGGTCAGACCCGCGGGGGTGAGCCGCACCCCGTCGGGGCGGCGTTCGAACAGGGCGGTGCCCGCGCTGCGTTCGAGGGAGGCGGCCTGGCGCGAGACCGCCGACTGTGTGTAGCCGAGCCGGGCGGCTGCCGCGGTGAAGCTGCCGGACTCGGCGATCTGCCGCAGGACCCTCAGGCCCGCACTGGAGATGTCCATGCGGCATAGGCATACCACAGATGCCAGATCATCGCTTCCGGCATGCCTTGCGCGTCTCTAGTGTCGATCCCGACGGACAGGGACGGACATGGAGGTCATCACGTGCGAGCAGCAGTTCTGACGCGGTTCGGCGCCCCGCTCACGGTGCGGGAGGTGCCCGACCCCGAGGCCGCGGGCGGTGAGGTGATAGTCGACGTGCTCGCCGCCTGCGTACTCCCGTACGCGGCCGAGGTGTTCAGCGGCGAGCGGAACTATCCCCTCGTGCCTCCCGTCGTGCCCGGGACCGGCGCCGTGGGACGGGTCGTCCACGTCGGCGCGGACGCCACCCGGCTGCGGGTCGGCGATCTGGTGTGGTGCGACCCGACGGTGCGCTCCCGGGACGACGCTCTGACGCCCGACATCACCCTCCAGGGCTGGAGTTCTCGCGGCGAGGGAGGCGCGAGGCTCGCCCGCTACATGCACGATGGATCGTTCGCCGAGCGCATGCGGATTCCGACGGAGAACGCCTTCCCGCTGCCGGCCGCCGCCGGGGACGACCCGGCCCGCTGGGCCGCGCTCGGCGTCCACGTCATCTCCTACGGCGGGCTGCTGGCGGGCGGGCTCGCGGCCGGTGAGACGCTGCTCGTCAGCGGGGCCACTGGCAACCTCGGCAGCAGCGCGGTGGCTGTCGCGCTCGCGATGGGGGCGGGCCGGGTGATCGCCCCGGGCCGCAACCAAGCCGTACTCGACCTCCTCGCCGACCGGTTCGGCCCACGGGTGCGCCCGGTCGAGCTGACCGGGGACGAGGCCGCCGACCGTGCCGCGATGTCCGCGGTGGCCGACGGCCCGATCGACATGGTGATCGACCTGCTCCCGCCGAACGCACCCAGCTCGGCGGCGCGCGCGGCGGCCATGACCGTGCGCGAGTACGGTCGCGTCGTCCTCATGGGCGGCGTCGGCATGCTCGGTGGCGACGACCTCGCACTCCCGTACCCATGGATCATGCGCAACTCGATCACCGTGCGCGGGCAGTGGTTGTGCCCGCGCTCGGCGAACGCCGGCATCATCCGGCTCCTCGCCTCGGGCGCCCTGGACCTCGCCCCCGAACGGGTCCGGTCGTTCGGCCTCGACGCCGTCAACGACGCCGTCACGTACGCCGCCGCACATGGCGGCCCGTTCGACCGCACCACCCTCACCCCACCGGCTGGCTGACAAGGCCGACTGATCTCCATCGGCCCTCTGACGACATCCCAGGGGCCGCACCACGCCGCGTGGCGAGACTCCGCCCACTCCCCCACCGCCAGGACGGTCGCCGCGGAGTAGCGGCTGCGCGCACGGCGAGGCCGTGCTCCTGCTCTGCGCAGGACCCGGTCCGGGCACTGCCTGGACCGGGTCCTGCGCCACGGCAACCGGCGCGACAGCCGAGGAGTCCGTCCACTTCCCCAGCGCACCCCGGCCCCAGGCCCACGACGGAGGGCCCGGCCGGGTCACCAACCGAGCAGGTCCAGCTGTTTGACCGGTGCGGCCGGCTCGCCACCCGCCTCGGCGAACGCGTACAGCGCGGTGACCAGCCCGCTGCGCTGGTCCTCCGGCATCACGCCCACCACCCGGGCGATCTCCGACCGCCGCCGCTCGGTCGCCTCCACCACCGTGCGGGCCCCGTCCTCGGTGAGTGCGATCCGTACCTCGCGCCGGTCCTGCTCGCTGCTCTCGCGTACCACCATGCCGGCGGTCACCAGGCGCTCGATCATCCGCAGCGCGGTCGAGGGGTTGACCGCCAGCTGTTCCGCGAGCCGGGACATGCTCATCGCTCCCCGGCTCTGCAGCACCACCAGCATCCGGAACTGCGGCAACGTCAGTGCCTCCGCCACCTCGCCCAGCGACCGCGCCGAGATCGCCACCAGCACGCGCGAGGCGGTCAGGACCGCGGTGACCAAGTCCTCCGCCACCCCCGAGGGAGGCGAGTCGGCGCTGGCGGCGGGCAGGGCACGGTCACGAGGCATGGGTCATTTCTACATCCCGCTCGCCCCGACCCGCACTCCTGCCGCCTGGCCCCTGGACCCCCTCGTCACCACCAGGAGCCCGAGGCAAGTCGGCCCGTAGCGGGCGACCCCTGGCCCGCCCGAACTCGGGCCACGGAACCGCGGGGTGCCGCGGCAGCAGCCGCGGCAGACGGTGAACGTGCGGCGGGCCGCCGCACCCCGGGCAGGGGCGGCGGCCTCGCGGCTCTTGTGTCGGCTCACTTGCGGCCCTCGGCGCGGGCCCGGGTCCAGGCGGCCTCGCGCAGCAGGCGCAGGCCGTTGAGGCCGACGATGACGGTGGAGCCCTCGTGCCCGAGGACGCCGAGCGGCAGCGGCAGGGTGGCGACCAGGTCCCAGACGACCAGGCCGGAGATGAACAGCGCGGCGATCACCAGGTTCTGCACCACGAGGGAACGGGCCCTGCGGGAGAGCGCGACGACGGTGGGGACGGTGGCGAGTTCGTCGCGGACGATGACCGCGTCCGCGGTCTCCAGGGCGAGGTCGGAGCCGGCGCGGCCCATGGCGATGCCGGTGTGGGCGGCCGCGAGAGCGGGAGCGTCGTTGACGCCGTCGCCGAGGACCAGCACCCTGCGGCCGGCGGCTTCCTGGTCCTTGACGGCGGTGACCTTGTCCTGGGGCAGCAGGCCGGCGCGAACGTCGGTGATGCCGACCTCCGCGGCGAGCCGCCGGGCGGCGCGGGGGTTGTCCCCGGTGACCAGCATCGGCGCCGTCCCGGTGAGCGCCGTCAGCGCGGTGACGGTGGCGGCGGCATCCGGGCGCAGCCGGTCCGCGATGCCCAGCACGCCCACCGGGACACCGTCCGCCTCGACCAGCACGGCCGTGCGGCCGGCCGCCTCCAGCCCACCCGCGATCGCGGCGACCTGCTCAACCGCGGCGCTTTCGGCGCCTCCCCCGGTCTCCGGCCGGGAGGTGCTCCCGAGCAGCCGGGCAGGGGCGCTGACGGCGATGGCGCGACCGTCGACGGTGGCGGTGACGCCGATGCCGGGGGCGGAGGTGAAGTCCTCGGCGGTGGCGAGGACCAGGCCACGGGTGCGGGCGGCGTCGACGACGGCGCGGGCGAGCGGGTGCTCGCTGGGGTGTTCGGCCGCCGCCGCCAACGCCAGCAGCTGCGGCTCGTCCAGGCCGGAAGCGGCCAGCGGGTGGATGTCGGTGACACGCGGCGTGCCCTCGGTGAGGGTGCCGGTCTTGTCGAGCGCGACGGCGTCGACCTGGCCAAGACGCTCCATGACGACGGCGGACTTCACCAGCACGCCGTGGCGCCCCGCGTTGGCGATGGCGGACAGCAGCGGCGGCATGGTGGCCAGCACGACCGCGCACGGGGAGGCGACGATCATGAAGGTCATCGCGCGCAGTAGTGAGCCGGTGAACGCGGCTCCAAAGGCGAGCGGGACGGCGAAGACGGCCAGGGTGGCGACGACCATGCCGATCGAGTAGCGCTGCTCGACCTTCTCGATGAACAGCTGCGTGGGGGCCTTGGTCTCGGATGCCTCCTCGACCATCTTGACGATCCGGGCGATCACCGAGTCTGCGGCGTCCCGCTCGACCTTGACCCGCAGGGCGCCGGTGCCGTTCAGGGTGCCGGCGAAGACCTCGTCGCCGATCTCCTTGGCCACCGGCAGCGGCTCGCCGGTGATGGTGGCCTGGTCGACCTCGCTCGCACCGTCCAACACCCGGCCGTCGACGCCGATCCGCTCGCCGGGACGCACCAGGACGGTCTCCCCGATGGCCAGTTGCTCGGTCGGCACGCTCTCCTCGGTACCGTCGTCCAGCAGCCGCGTCGCGGTGGCGGGGGCGAGGTCGAGCAGGCCGCGCACCGAGTCGGCGGTGCGGGCGGTCGCCAGGGCCTCCAGGGCGCCGGAGGTCGCGAAGATGACGATCAGCAGTGCGCCGTCCATCACCTGCCCGACCGCGGCGGCACCCAGCGCGGCGACGATCATCAGCAGGTCGACGTCGAGGGTCTTCTCCTTCAGCGCCCGCAGCCCGGCCCAGGCCGGCTCCCAACCGCCCGTGGCGTATGCGAGGGCGTACAGCGGGCCCCAGTCCCAGGCTGGGGCGCCGGTCAGCTGCAGTGGCAGCGCGATCAGGAACAGCACCGTCGCGGCGAGAGCCCAGCGGGCCTCGGGCAGTGAGAACACCCGCGTGCGCCGCCGAGGGGCGACACCAGCGGATTCGGCGGCCACCTCGGGGGCGGGGCGCTCGGTCAGGGTGGAGGACATGGCGGGCAGGACCCTTCGCGCAGGGCAGGACAAACGACCCATCCACCATACAGGAATATATGAACAGCTCTTCAAGCGTGAGTTCTGGCATGGAGTCATGAGCGACACCGCCGACACCACGGACGACACGACGGCCGAACCCGCACGCTGACCTCGCGCGCGGACCGGGGGATCACGGGTGCGCTCCAGGGCCCGGACGCTCACGGCACGTACGCAAAGCGTGGCGGTTTAGCCGACTGAGCATGGGGGCAGCCCGGAGGCCGAAGAGGGCGCCGGCGGTCGGGCTGGCACGGGCACGGGCCTGGAGGGTGGCGACGAGCTGTCCGGCGGCGCGGGCGTCCAGAGGGGCGGGTGCGGCCACCGGCGGACCGGGCGCGTGCCCGATCGGCTGGTCCTTCTTTCCCGGGTTCGGGCGGACGGGCATCTCGGCTGCCCGCCACGTGCGAAGGCGGCGGGCAGCCGAGGGCGCGTCAACGCCGTGGTCAGGTCCGGGCGATCGGGCGGGGTGGTGTGATGCGCTGCGGTTCGCAGCCGCAGAGCGGCGAACACACTGGTGACGGTCGGATGCACCAGGGGAAGCACCACGAACGATCGCCCTGCCGCAACCACCAAGCGAGTCCTTGGACTGCATGGATGACATTCTCGGCAGGCGCGGTGCCCTGCCGGGCCGGCGCCGCGCGAGTGTTCGGTCACCCCCGCTCCCGCTATCTCACGACGCCGGCACAGCTGCTACCCCTCCACGATCAGGTCCGTCACCACGGGCAGGTCGGACGGCAGGCCCCACTCCCCCCAGGAACCGTCGTAGACGGCGAGGTCGCGGTACCCCGCCAGCTCGGCTCCCAGTGTCAGCACGCAGGCGGTGACCCCGGAACCGCAGCTGAACACCAGCCGCTCGCACTCTCCGGCGGCGTCCGAGATGAGGGCCCGGAGTTCGTCGGCGGGACGCATCCGGCCGTCCATCTGGAGATCACCGAACGGCAGGTTCACGGCGCCCGGCATGTGTCCGCGCCGCAGCCCCGGGCGCGGCTCCTCGACCTGTCCCGCGAAGCGTTCCCGGGTACGGGCGTCGAGGACCGCGGCGGCACCGTCGTCAAGTGCCGCTCGCACCACGCTGCTGTCGACGATCAGCCCCTCACGCGGCCTCGCCACGAAGTCGCCGGGCGCCGCGGCCTCCGGCGACGACGGCTGCTGCGGCAACCCGGCGGAGTTCCAGGCCGGCAGGCCGCCGTCGAGTACGGCGGCCTGATCGAAGCCCATCGCCCGCAGCATCCACCAGGCGCGGGCGCTGGAGTAGATGCCGGCGCCGTCGTAGACCACGACGGCGCTGTTGTCGTTCACGCCGAGCGCCCGCATCTGCTGGGCGAAGTGCTCCGCACCGGGCATCGTGTGCGGCAGCGGGCTGGCCTGGTCGGACATCACCCCGTCGATGTCGAAGACCCGCGCACCCGGGATCCGCAGCTCCTCTCGGCGGTGCGCGCCCACGCCGGCGTCGAGCACCACCAGGTCGGGGTGGCCCAGCCGCTCGGCGAGCCAGTCGACGGTGACCAGGGGCCCGGGGAGGGAGAGCGAACTCATCGCGCATCTCCTTCGGTGGCGACGGGCCGCCACTTGGTCTGCTCGGCGAACCAGGTCGCGACCATTTCCATGTTCGTGGCCACCTCTTCCTCCGACTCTCCGGCGACCACGTAACCAGCCAGGAAGAGACCGGACTTGACGCCCCCGTTGAACACCTGACCGGGCGCCCCGGCCATGGCCGCCTCCCGTACGCAGTCCGGCTCCTCGCCGACCGGGAGGTGCTCCAACACCCCGTACGACGGTGGGATGTTGAGACCTCCGGCAGGTCGGTACGCAGGGCGGTCGAAGGTCATCGGCAGCCCGCACTCGGCGTACAGCCACTCCTTGTCGAGGTCCATCCCGAAGGCGTACTTGACGGTAGCGCTGATCATGCCGCCGCCGGTACGGCTCGCGATCTCGCAGAACACCACCCGGTCGTCCGGGGTGATCCACAGTTCGGCGTGGAACGCGGTGTTGGCCGGCGTGGGCAGCCGGTCCAGGATCGCCCGCGTCGCCGCGACCAGCCGGTCGTAGGTCGGATCCCCCTGCACCAGCGGGAGGCTGGCCACGTAGTCGTTGTCGCGGAAGGCGAGGCAGTCGTTGACGTACTGGAACGGGTGGATGAACGCGATCTCGTCCGCGACCACCAGCCCGTCGATGTGGTACATCGGGCCTTCGACGAACGACTCGATCTGGCTCGTCCCGCGCCACGGCCGACTGAGATAGGCGTCCAGCTCCGCTTCATCGCGGATGATGTTCGCGCCCAGGGAGCCCGACTCCGACACCGGCTTGATCACGACCGGATAGCCGTGCTCCTCGACGAACTCCAGCACGGTGTAGGCCGAGTCGATCAGGCGGTATCGCGGCAGCTCCACCGCCCCGCCGGCCAGGTGGTCCTTCATGACGACCTTGTCGCGGAACGCGAGCGCGCTCGCCGTCCGCTGCCCGGGCAGGTCCAGCACGTCCCGGAGCTGAGCGGCGCGCAGCACGTCCGCCTCGGCACGGGCGAAGACCGCCTCGACCTGGTGGGTGCGCGCCAACCGCAGGGCCGTCTTCTCGACGAGCTGGTTGGCGTCGTAGTCGTCGAAGGCGTGCACGTGCGGCAGGCCTTGAGCCCGGTAGCCCTCGGCGTACTCCTCCGTCGTCAGGATGACCGGCTCGATTCCCGAGCCTTCCAGCCACTGGTCGTACGGCGTCTTGCTGTGGGGGGTCTTGGCGAAGATGAGGACGTGGCGCATCGTGGCCCCCTCAGTTCGTCGTGAGGATGGGCAGACGGCGACGCTCGGGGACGCGCGAGACCAGGCCCTGCTCCTCGGCGAGCTCGCGGGCGAAGCAACCGTCCTTGTAGACCCCGGAGAGACGCTTGGCCGTGAAGGCCTCGATCCCCTCGTGGTCGAACTCAAGGCTGTAGCTCGCGCTGTGTTCCCGGGTGTTGACCGTGCGCACGAGGATGCCGAGGTGGGGCTCGAAGGTGTTGACGCAACCCACGATGTCGCCGATCTTCTCGCGGCGCTCCCCGTCCGCCTCGTGCAGGACTTCCTGGTCCGCCGGGATGGCGGCGAACAGCTGGCGACCTGCCCGGCACCAGCCCACGTGGCCGGGGAAGCCCATGGCCTTGATGCCGAAGGTGCCGAAGTCCTCGCTGACGGCGAGTTGGAAGCTCAGGTCCACGTTCTCGTGCAACCACTTGAGGTCGCGGTAGACCTCCTCGATCTCCTCGTGGCTCATCTGCAGCTCGGGGTGGCGGCCGCCGTGGTCGGAGAAGTTGTTGAACCGCACGGTGTCGACGCCGAGCCTGTTGAAGTAGTGCGCGTAGCGTTCGAGGGACTCGCGGCTGTTGTTGTGCTTGCCGACCGTGACACCGATGTTGACCCGGAAGGCGTCCGTGTGCTCGTGGTCGCCGTCGGCCAGTGCCTTGCTCTTCTGAAGCTCGTTGTAGTCGGTGATGCGGCGGAGGACCTCCTCGGTGAGCGAGCCGCTGAACACACCCTTGATCGGGTAGCTGCCGTCGTCGATGACGGCGAGGTTCTCGTCGATCACTCCGTGGTACGTGATGGAGATCGTGCCGTATCCGCTCTCCCTGGCGAGGTCGAGGAGCTCGACGTAGTTGTCCGCCAGCAGCGGGCGACCACTCGTCCAGGCGTCGCCCATCTCCATCGTCTCGGTCGGCGTGTGGTCGGCCTCCTGGCGGAACTCACGGTTGTTGGCCGGACCGTAGATGCGCATGAACTCGCCGTCGTACGCGAAGCTGTCGACGTAGCGCGGGTAGACGTGGAAGCCCTGCGCCTCCAGGCCTTCCTTGATCAGCGGACCCTCGGCCATGTCGAACGACTTGTCGTAGACCTTCTCGTAGTTGACAAACCAACAGTGCGTACATTTCTGTCCGCACGTGTTCTTCCCTACCTTGGTGTCCAGGTCGAGATAGATGTGGATGTCCTCGGGCTTGATGTCCTTGAACGGGGTCGTGAATGGAGCGTCCCCGTGGAAGTCGTAGGCGATGGGCGTGTTCTGGGCAGGCATGATTTCCCGTTGGCTCGTGTGTGTGAAGAAGTGTTTGGAAAGCGGGGGGACCCGTCAGCGGGCGGGCTCGACGGCAGTTGTCCGTCTTGCCGTCAGTTCGACTATGACTGCGGGCACTTCTCGGCACTGGCAGCTGTCGGAATGGCGACGCCCAGGCGGCCCAGCGAGCTTCGTAGCGGCTGGATCAGGTCGCTCGGCTGGACGGAGACGGACCAGTTCACGATGGCCCCGCGAGCCAGGACTGGCTGTTGCGCGACGGCCGTGACCAGCTCCTCCCGGACATCGGCGCCGATCGCCAGCCGAGGGAGGAACGCTGCCAGTCGATGCTGCGGGTGAGTCTGCGATGCCGTCTGCGCCGAGGCGGTTGTGGGTTCCGATGGCGATGAGGCTCACGAAGCCCCTCGCGCTCGCATACGACGTCCATCGCTGGGCCCCCTTCCCCAAAACCACCCCGGTCACAGGTCACGGGGTGTCAACAAACTGACGTCGGCCGCCACCACGGGTCACGCGGAACAATCGGCTGGTCGGTGGTCGATCCATGCCAAGATCCCAGCGTGCACGGCGATGTGTCAATCCCCAACCTCGCACCTCGTGCCATCACGGACACGGACTCAGGCCGCCGTTCGATCGCTGGCCACCGAGGCTGCCTGAGACACAGTCAGCTCGCGCAGCCCCGCCGCGAGATCCTCTTCGAGGTCGCCGATGTCCTCGAAACCGACGTGCACGCGCAGGAGCGGGCCACGGCCGCGCCAAGTGCCGGGAAGGCGGTGGGAGACAGGGTCGGCGGGCACGATCAGGCTTTCGTAGCCGCCCCAACTGTGCCCCAGGCCGAAGAGCCGCAACCGCCCGAGCATCGCGTCCACCGCGGGCTTCCCGAACCGGGGGTCCAGGACGAGTCCGAAGAGGCCGGCCGCACCCGAGAAGTCCCGCCGCCAGAGCTCGTGCCCCGGGTTACCGGGCAGCGCCGGGTAGACGACCGCACTGACCGCGTCCTGGCGTTCGAGCCAGTGCGCGAGTCCGAGCGCCTGCTGCTGGTGCTGACGCAGTCGGACGCCCAGTGTGCGAAGTCCCCGCAGGCCCAGATAGACGTCGTCGGCACCGGCACACTGCCCGAGCCGGATCGCCGCGCCGCGGACGGAAGCGAATGTCTCCTCGGTGCAGACGACGGCCCCGAGGAGGCTGTCGGAGTGACCCGTGAGGTACTTCGTCGCCGAGTGCACCACGACATCCGCCCCCAGTGCGAGCGGCCGATGGAAGACAGGCGTGGCCCAGGTGTTGTCGATGACCGTGACGATTCCCCGGGGACGGCACACCCCGGTGATCGCCGGCACGTCCTGCACCTCGAAGGTCGTGGAGCCAGGGGACTCCAGATAGACCAGCCGGGTGTTCGGGCGGATCAGCTCCTCGATCTCCGCGCCCACGCAGGGGTCGTAGTACTCGGCCTGCACTCCGAACACCTGCAACGAATCGCAGAACTTCCGGGCGGGCAGGTAGACGGAGTCACTGATCAGGATGTGGTCGCCGGCCTGCACGAACGCCAGGATCGACGTCGTGATCGCGGCCAGACCCGAGCAGGTCACGACCGCCGCGTACCCGCCTTCGAGTTCGCTCAGCGCGGTCTCGAACCCCCGGCTGGTGGGCGTGCCGAAGCGCCCGTACGCCGGCAGGTTCCGTTTGAGGGGATCGGCCTGCGACGCGTCCATCGCGGCGACGTCGTCGTACAGCACGGTCGAGCCCCGGTAGATCGGCGGGTTCACGTAGCCGTGCTGTTGGCGTGGATCGGACCCAGCGTGCACCAGTCGGGTCTCCAGCGAGTCGACGGCGCGGAACGCGGTCGAGGCTGAGGACTTACTAAACATGACGAGCTCTCACTTCTTGACGAGGGAGTAACCGTGGACGGCGCAGGACGTCGACCCGAGGACGTCCAACAGGAGGCGCCGGGCCTGCTTCTGCGCGGCCGTCGAGTTGTGGGCCCGGACGTAGACGACGAGACCGATGCCCCCGGGGATCGCGCGTGCTCGGACGTGTTCGAGCCCGGTGTCGGGTGCCGCGTGCGCCCATACCGTGTCCTGGACCGCGATGGCTTCACTCTCGGTCGGGGCCTGGTCCCGGTCCCGGTCCCGCAGGAGGGTCAGATGGACGGGCAGCATCGCGGGTCAGTCCCAGCCGATGCCGTTGCCGGCGACCGGGGAGACCACGGGTGCGGCGGAGGCGACGGGGGCGGTGGAGGCGGCGGTCGAGTCCCAGCCGATGCCGGCGGTGCTCGCGAACGCGACGGTCGAGAGGACGGTCGCGACGGCTGCGGCGGCGAAGAGGCGAGTGATCCTGGACATGGCTGTCCCCCGTGGGTGATGGTTCGGTGGTCTCGGTGGGCCGAGGTGTTCTCCCGCTGCCCTCCCGGTGATCACCATCCTGCTGGCGACCGAAAGCCCGAGAAAGATGCCCGGCCTGGCAGCATTAGGCCGGGCAGCTTGGTGCCTGACGCCGAAACGGATGCTCCGAACGGACAGTCGCCGCTTGGACTTTCTGCTTGCGGAGCCCCGGGGAGCGCTGTCATGATCAGGCTTTGTCGCGGTGACGGTCGACTCGCACCGCCGCACCATGGGGGGTGTTGCGCGCATGCTGGCCGTACTGGGGCTGGATTCGGCAGCGGAGTCCGTGTACCGGGCGATGCTCGCCGATCCCACGGGCGGGGTGGCCGAACTCTGCAGCCAGCTGGACCTGTCCGAGACGGCCGTGCGTGAGGCCCTGGACCGGCTCGCGGACTTACAGCTGCTGCGAACCTCTCGGGATCTGCCGGGTGAGCTGCGGCCTGTCAGCCCGGAGCTGGGACTGGAGTTGATACTCCGCCGCCAGGAGGAGGACCTCCTCCGCCGCCAGCAGGAGCTCGCCCTGAGCAAGGCCGCGGCGTCCCGGGCGATCGCCGAGTACGCCGGCCTCCGGCCGAGCGCCACCGCCGACTCCACGGAGCGACTGGTGGGGCTCGACGCCATTCAGGCGAAGCTGGAGATCCTCGCCGAGAAGGTCACCCGCGAGTGTCTCTCCGTCATGCCCGGTGGAGCCCAGTCCCAGGCCAGCCTCGATGCCTCCCGGCCGCTCGACGCGGACGCGATGAACCGGAACGTCGCACTGCTCACGCTCTACCAGGACAGCGTCCGGAACGACCCCGCCACCCTTGCCTACGCGCGCTGGATGACCGAGAAGGGCGGCAAGGTCCGCACCTGCCCGACGCTGCCGCCCCGCCTGCTGGTCTTCGACCGTGAGGTCGCCGTCGTCCCCATCGACCCGACCAACACCCGCCTCGGCGCGCTGTGTACCAGAGAACCGGGGATCGTGGCATCGCTGGTCGCCCTGTTCGAGCAGACCTGGCAGGCTGCCGTACCGCTCGGCGCCGACCGGCCCCAGGACGCGGAGACCGGGCTCAGTGCCGGCGAGTGCGAACTGCTCAGACTCCTCGCCAGTGGCCTGACCGACGAGGCCGCCGGGAAGCGCCTCGGCATCTCGGTGCGCAGTGTGCGCCGCCAGATGGCCGCGCTCATGGAACGGCTCGACGCGTCCAGCCGCTTCGAGGCCGGCCTGCGCGCAGCTCAGCGGGGCTGGCTCTGAGCAGGGTCGAGGACTGGCGCGGTGGCTGATGCTTCGTTTCCAGCCCGCCGCTTCAGGTGAAGCGGCCGCCGACGAGGTGCCCGTGGTTCGGGTCCTCGTCCGACGGCCCCTTCCCGAGCGGGACGGGCCAGCTCCCCGGCATCCCGCTCTCCAGTGATCATTTCCCTGGTGGCGCGGTGCCTCGTCCGGCGTGGATGTCCTCGTGGCAGCGACGGCAGATCACCAGGGTACTTCGCCGGGGTTCCGCCATGGGGTGCACCCGTGCGGGCTTGTCCCGACGTCCGGGCCGGTTGAGGTCGGCGAGCTCGCGGACGGCGTGGACCTCGAGGTTCGCCCGGCTTCGCAGATCTCGCAGTACTCGGAGAGCAGTGCTCGGAGATGGGCCGGCGGATCAGCGGACAACCCCTGGCCATGTCGATATCGAGCATCTTGACATCGCTGTTAGTAGCGGCGAGGCTACTCCACGATCTTCAGGGGAACGGGGGCTTTGCCATGCGACGGCACGGGGATGGATTGATCGCACAGCTCCGGAGGCCGCCAGGCGGGCGGGATGCGCGGCTGATGCTGTTCGCACAGGGGCTGGACCGGACCGGAACGGGCATGTGGGCGGCCGCCTCGGTGCTGTACTTCACCTTCGTCTGCGGGCTGGACGCCCGACAGGTGGGGTTGCTGCTGGGCGTGGCCGCGGTGGCGGGCATCGCCGGGTCGCCGATCGCCGGGCGACTGGCCGAACGGCTGCCGCTCAGGGGACTGCTGATCGGCAGTCACCTGCTGCGGCTCGGGACCATGGGGTCGTTGCTGGTGGTCCACGGCTTTCCGGCGCTGCTGCTCATGGTCTCCCTCACCTGCCTGGCCGAGCGGGCGGCCAAGACGCTGGAGATGCTCTTCGCCACCCGGGTCGCCGGCGAGCGGCGGGGCACCTACCAGGCGCTCTTCCGCACCGTGGCCAACGCCGGCTACGCGGTCGGGGCAGGCGTCGCGGCGGCCGCACTGGCGCTGGGGACGCTCAACGCCTACCGCGCGCTGATCCTCGCCAACGCGCTCTCCTACGTCCTGGCCGCCGCCCTGGTCCGGCAGACCAGGGAGCCGGACGGGCACGGGCAGGCGCCGGCCGGGACCGCGAACGAGACCACTGACGACCCGTCATCCGCACCCAGCCCCTGGCGGGACCGCGGCTACCTGCTCTTCGTGCTGCTGGACATGCCGATGAACATCGACGACTCGGTGCTCAACGTCGGCCTGCCGCTCTGGCTGGTGCACCACACCCGGGCCCCGCACACCCTCGTCCCGGCCTTCCTGGTGGTCAACACCGTGCTGGTGGTGCTGCTCCAACTGCAGGTCTCCCGACGGGCCGAGGGGCCGCGCCGGGCAGCCACGGCGGTCGCCGCGTACGGGGTGACGATGCTGACGTGCTGCGCGGTGCTGGCCGCCAGCACCGGTGCCGGGGCCTGGCCGGCGTCGGTCGCCCTGCTCCTGGCCGCGGTCGCGGTGACCCTGGCGGAGCTGATGCGCTCGGTCAGCTCCTGGGAACTGGCGGTCTCGCTGGCTCCGCCGCAGGCGCGGGCCTCCTACCTGGGCGCGGCCGGGATGTCCCAGGCCGTGCAGAAGTCGGCTGGGCCACTGCTGCTGACCGGTGCGGTGATGACCGCGGGACCGGTCGGCTGGCTCTTGCTCGGAACGGCGGTCACCGGCCTGTCGATGGTCCAGCACCGCGCCTGCCTGCGGCGACTGACAACCATCGAGCGAAGTGCCCGACCCGACAGCACCGCCGCCACCACTCCGCTGCTCCGGACGGGCTGATCAGATCAGTCGAGAGCGCGACGGGAACCGAGCCTGACCCTGCGGACACGCGCGCTGCCCGGGCCCAGCAGCGCCTGGAGCACGTCGTCACCGACCTCACCGCGCGGGACTACCTCGCTCTGGTGACCGCCGTACGGCTGGTCGCCCTCGCCGCCGCAGGCGTCCTCGGCGGCGAACGCACCGGGCCTTCCCCGGTCGGCCCATCCGGACGGGCACCGGCCACGGGTCCCGTGTTTGCATCGGCCTGTGGAGGTGATCCTGTGACGACCGAGGGCGGGACTCAAGGAAACGGTGCTCCGTCCGTCCTACCGGGGGGGGGGGGGGGGGGGGGGGGGGGGGGGGGGGGGGGGGGGGGGGGGGGGGGGGGGGGGGGGGGGGGGGGGGGGGGGGGAGGGAAGGGGGGCAGGGGGGGGGGGGGGGGGGGGGAGGGTGG
>NZ_JBVHLF010000094.1:0-23997 GCF_055559155.1 Kitasatospora sp. NPDC024654 | reverse complement strand
CCCCCCCCCCCCCCCCTCCCCCCCCCCCCCCCCCCCCCCCCCCCCCCCCCCCCCCCCCCCCCCCCCCCCCCCCCCCCCCCCCCCCCCCCCCCCCCGCGGTGAGGTCAGCGCGAGCGCAGGCGCGGGAGGGGAACCGCGAGCAGGCCGGCGAGCAGGGCGATCCGCGGCGCCAGCTGGTCCAGCGCGATGTGCTCGTCCCGGGCGTGCGGGCCGGCACCGACCGCGCCCAGGCCGTCCAGGGTGGGCAGGCCGCGGGCACCCGCCAGGTTGGTGTCCCCCGCCCCGCCGGCCGGCGCGCCGTCCACCTGCTGGCCGAGCGCGGCGGCGAGTGAACGCACGTGCCGCAGCAACGGGTTGCCCTCGCGCTCGGGCCAGGCCGGCCGGCTGGACAGCACCTCGGTGTGGACCAGCGCGCCGGGGCGCAGCGCGGTCAGGTGGGCCAGCGTGTCCAGGGTGCTGCGCTGGGCCTCGGGGGTCGAGAAGCGCAGGCCCAGCTCCGCCTCGGCCTGCCCGGCGACCACGTTCGCCCGGGTGCCGCCGCGGATCCGGCCGGTGTTGAGCTCGGTGCCGGGCTGGCAGGCCAGGCCGCGGACCGCGACCAGCTGGTCCACCAGTTCGTCCACGGCCGAGGTTCCGTCCTCCGGGTGGTTGCCGGCGTGCGCCTCGTGACCGGTGACGGTCAGCCTCACCCGGGTGCTGCCGCGCCGGGCGGTCTTCAACCGGCCGTCCTCGTGCGGCGGTTCGAGGCCGAACACGGCGGCCGCGCCCGGCAGCTGGCGCTCCACCACGCGGCGGCCGTCCGGGCTGCCGATCTCCTCGTCCGCGGTCACCACCACCCGGACCGGGTGGTGCGGGCGCAGGCCGAGGTCGGCGAGCAGGGAGAACGCGCCTTCGAGCAGGGCCAGTCCGGCCTTCATGTCGAGCACGCCGGGGCCGCAGAGCATGCCGTCGTGCTCGGTGACCGGCCAGTCGGCGAGCGTCCCGGCCGGCCAGACGGTGTCGTGGTGGCCGACGAAGAGCAGGTGCGGCAGCGACTCGTCCTGGCCGGGCCACTGCATCAGCAGGTGGTCGCCGGCCGGGCCCGGCTCGCGGCGCACCTCGGCGCCGGTGGCCCGGTAGCCGGCGGCCAGCTCGTCGGCGAGCTGGTTGAGGCGGCTGGCGTCGCCGCTCGGGGACTCGATCCGGGCCAGCTCGGCGCAGCGGCGGCGGACGGTGCCCTCCATCGTCCGGGCACGGGCGGCGAGGGTGCCCGACAGGCCGGGCAGTGCCTCGGTCCCGGGGGCGGGGTCGTCGCCGCCGGGCGCGCTGGTGGGGGCGGGCTCGCCGGCGGACTCGGTCGGGGCGGCGGGGGCCGTGGCGTTCGGGCTCACCGGGCACCTCCGCGGCGGCTTCCCGTACTCAGGCATTCCGTACTCGGCGGTGCGGGCACCGGCCGGCGCACCCCCTGGTCACGCTCGGCACGCCGGCCGCCGCTTCCGGTCACCGCAGGTGGCCAGAGGCGGCGTGGTGCGATGGAACGGCTGGTCGACATGCGTCCTCCTCGCTCGGTCCGGGATCCCGGCTCGCTCGGGACCCCGCTGGGGCGGCCTCCGCTGCGCGGCGCGGGCACCACGGCAGGTAAGGCCGAGGTGAGCCTAGAAGAACCGTTCGGTCTCCTGCGAGGTGGCCCTGCTCCGCGACCCGGACCGGGGGCGCGCGCGGGGTCGTCGTGGCGCGTCTGACGGCGCGTCGCAGCGCTCGGACCCGGACCGGCCGGAGCGGGCGCGGTCACCGGATCGCGCCCACACCTCCCACGATGGACCCGCCGCGGCACTTCGGCAGGGCGAACGCCCAACGCCGGCCGGATACCCTCCGGACGAGTGACGGGCCGACAGGAGCGCGAAGGTCGCTCCGAGCGACGACCGGGGCCGGCCGGGGAGCGTACCCCGACCGGCCCCGGCTCGTGCGGCAGTGGGTGTTCAGCCGGTGGGGACCAGGTTCCAGTGCTGGTTGGCGCCGCCGTCGGCCGGCCACTGGATCACGCCGGCGCCCATCAGCAGGGACGCCGAGCGGACGTCCGCGAGCTGGCCGTCCGCGCGGTTCTCCAGGGTGTAGCCGCCGCCGGGCGCCGGGGCCACCAGCCACTGCTCGGCCGGGCTGCCGGACGGGTCGGCGAGGGCCAGCTGGGTGTCCGGCACCACCGGACCGGCGCCGGGCAGGCCGAGCCGCTCGCCACTGGCCACGCCGGTGATCGTGTAGTAGCCGTCGCCGGTCGAGCTGAGCCGCCACTGCTGGTTGCCGCCGCCGTTGCCGGGCCACTGGATGATCGGGGTGCCGGCGGTGGTGCCCTGGTCGGCGGCGTCCATCAGCTGGCTGCTGTTGGCGTTGACCAGCCGGTAGGTGCCGTCGAGCGGGGTGGTGGTGCCGGGGGTGATGGTCAGGTTGCTGAACTGCGCGCCGTAGTAGCCGCCGGTGCCGAGGCCGATCTGACCGGCGCCGTAGCTGCCGTCGGTGACCGTGCCGACCACCGCACCGTCGATCCGGGCCACGATGGTGCTGCCCTGGAAGGTGAGCGCCAGGTTGTGCCAGCTGCCGGTGCCGGGCGCCGGCACCGTGCCGCTGGCCAGCGTGGTGAAGACCCAGCTGGTGTCGCTCTTGAGCAGGGTCCAGGCACCGGTGTCGCTGAGCCGCAGGTTGTAGGCGTCCAGACCGTTGTTGTTGCGGCCCTGGGTGCCGACCCGGCCCAGCAGCTCGGCGGTGCCGGCGTGCTCCAGCAGGGCGTCGGCGCTGACCGTGTAGTCGCTCCAGCCCAGGTCGCCCATCAGGGTGTAGGGCTGGTCGGCGGTCTCGTCGGTCCAGCGGATCGGGGTGGTCTGCGCCTGCTGGCGCAGGCAGCGGCCCGGGCGGCCGCCGGCGCAGGGCTCGGTCTCGAAGGCGCCGTTCATCGAGGTGAAGTAGCGGGCCTCCTGGCCGGTCGCGGTGCCGGCGAGCGAGTCGGCGTACGGCAGCGCCAGCCGGGCGCGCTCCGGCGGGACGGTGTTGCCGGCACCCTGACCGGTGGTGGTGGTGACGGTGTAGAGGTGGCCGGGCTGGAGGGTCAGCTGGTACGTCCCGCCGGTGGCCGTCAGGTCGGGGCCGGGGACCAGGTGCGCGGTGGCGCTGTTGCTGGAGAAGTCGGTGGACCAGACGTGCAGCGCGCCACCGGGCAGGCCTCCGGCGACCTTGAGCGTGACGTTCTGTGCGGCGGTCGCGTCCATGGTCTCGAGGACCGTGCTCCAGGCCGAGCGGTCGGGCGCGGTGTAGCTGACGTAGCTGCCGTTGCCGCGGTCGCCGCCGAGGTAGCCGGAGGAGGAGTCCAGGTACTGCCAGCCGGGGGTGGTGAACTGGGTGGTCTGGGCGATCGCCCAGGTGCTGCGGCCGACCTGGTAGGCGCCGGACCAGGGCTGGTCGGCGGTGACCAGGCCCATCGTGTTGAAGCTCAGGTTCTGGTAGACGGAGGCGACCACCGGCCAGTTGATGAAGGCGGTGAGCTTGGCGTCGAGGTAGCCGCGGTTGATCGCGCGGGCGATCGGGGCGGCCCCGGTGTCGGCGTCCTCGGAGCCGTTCTCGCTGGCCCAGAGCTGTTTGCCGCTGGCGAGGGCGTCGGCGGTGGTGGAACAGCTGGTCATCGCGGACATGTAGCCGCAGGGGTAGTGGGTGCCGATGATGTCCACCGCCGAGTTCAACGCCGGGTCGCCGCGCATGGCGGTGGCGATCGACCAGTTGTCGTCGGCGCCGACCACCTGGGTGCCCGAGTAGCCGTTGGCGGCCAGCGCGGCGTGCAGGCTCTCGTACCAGGCGGCGTTGTAGCCGCGCTCGTTCCAGCCGCCGAGGTAGTCGATGGCCAGGCCGTGCTGGTGGGCGCAGCCGAGCCAGGAGATCAGGTAGTCGACCATGTCCTGGGACCAGAAGTTCCCGTTGCCGATCCAGCCGGGGGCGCCCCAGGCGAGGGCGTAGAGCTTGATGCCGGGGTTGCGGGCCTTGGCCTGCCCCATCAGCCACCACTCGTAGCCGTTGTCGCAGTCGATGGTGCCGCGGGTGTGCTCGATGGAGGACTCGGAGCCGTCGGTGGAGTTGGTGTCGCCGCCGACCTCGACCTTGAGGATCTGCAGGGCGGCGCCGTAGCCGGGCCTGAAGAGGTAGTCGAGGATCTGGCTGCGCTGCGGCTCGGGGTAGTCGAGGAGCAGGCGGGAGTTGCCGCCGCCGCCGCTGATCGCGCCGACGCCGTCGAAGGTGCGGCCGGGCGAGCTGCCGTCCACGGTGATCGCGGTGGTGGGCGTGGTGCGGGGAACGGCGGGGGCACTCGCGGCGGCGGGGGCGGGGGCACGGGCGGTCAGCAGCGCCAGGCAGAGGACGAGGACGGCGAGCGCGGCGGTCCGGCGGGGGTGCGGGACGCGGGTGCGGGCGGGTCGCGGGGCGGCGGGGAGGGGCGGAAAGGCTGGCATCGGGGGGCATGCCTCCGGTGGCGTCGCCGCTCCGGCGGGTCGCACGCCTGAGCGGTCACGAATGGTGGATTGTGCGTGATGGGTACTCCGAATCCAACTCAAGCCATCAAAAGCAAACGCTAGGGATGCCGCGACGGGCCGTCAAGAGACTTGCCATACACGGGAGTTGAGCTACCACCGGCGCCACGCCGAGCGGCGTGCTGCGCCCCCTCCGCACACCACTCCCCGCCACCTCGTCCACTTCCAAACGAGTATGGACTGACAGATATTGAAATCTGTCAGTCGTTATGCCATAGTTGTCAGCGCACGCACCACCCCTCGCACCACCTCAGGAGCCCTCGATGACCTCGATGAGCAAGCGCACCCTCGGCGGCAACGGCCCGGCCGTCTCGGCCGTCGGCCTCGGCACCATGGGCATGTCAGACCTCTACGGCCCCGCTGACGAGGCCGAGAGCATCGCCACCATCCACGCCGCCCTCGACGCCGGGATCACGTTGATCGACACCGGCGACTTCTACGGGATGGGCCACAACGAGCTGCTGATCCGCGACGCGCTGCGCGGCCGGGACCGGGAGTCCGTCCAGATCAGCGTCAAGTTCGGCGCCCAGCGCGACCCCGCCGGCAACTGGGTCGGCTACGACGCCAGCCCCGCCGCCACCAAGACCGCCCTCGCCTACACCCTGCGCCGGCTGGGCACCGACTACGTCGACATCTACCGTCCGGCCCGGCTGGACCCGAGCGTCCCGGTCGAGGAGACCGTCGGTGCCATCGCCGAGCTGGTCCAGGCCGGCTACGTCCGGCACGTCGGCCTCTCCGAGGTCGGCGCGGACACCCTGCGCCGGGCCTCCGCCGTCCACCCGATCAGCGACCTGCAGATCGAGTACTCGCTGCTCTCCCGCGGTCTGGAGGCCCAGGTCCTGCCCGCCGCCCGCGAGCTCGGGATCGGCGTGACCGCGTACGGCGTGCTCTCCCGCGGCCTGCTCAGCGGCCACTGGAGCCAGGACCGGGCGATCGCCGGCACCGACTTCCGCGGCGCCAGCCCCCGCTTCCAGGGCGAGAACCTGACCCGCAACCTCGCGCTGGTCGAGGCCCTGCGGAAGGTCGCCGAGGCGAAGGGCGCCAGCGTCGCCCAGGTGGCGGTCGCCTGGGTCGCCTCACGCGGCGAGGACATCGTGCCGCTGGTCGGCGCCCGTCGCCGCGATCGACTGGCCGAGGCGCTGGGCTCGCTGGACGTCCGTTTCGACGCGGCGGACCTGGCGGCGATCGAGGAGGCGGTCCCGCCCGGCGCCGCGGCCGGCGAGCGGTACGCCGAGGCGCAGATGGCGCACCTCGACAGCGAGCACTGAGGGTCGGGCGCCCGGATGCGGCGGCACGACCGCCGCACCCGGGACCGCCGCACCCCCGCACCGCGTTCCGGGTGCGGGGCCCCGGGCGATAGGGTTCCCGGCGGGGACCGTCGGTGTCCGGACACCGGATCCCGATCGCGGGCCGGACGGGCCGGAGTCGGCGGCGTCCCGGAGCGCAGCCGTGCCGCCCGCCCACCCGCCGGACCAGTGAGGACGTACCACCCCGTGACCACCGACAGCACACTCACCCCCGAGCAGATCCTGGGCGCGGCCGAGGACGTCCTGCGGCGGTTCGGCCCGGCCAAGGCCACCGTGGTGGACATCGCCCGGGCCCTCGGCGTCAGTCACGGCAGCGTCTACCGCCACTTCCCCAGCAAGGCCGCCCTGCGCGAGGCCGTCACCCAGCGCTGGCTGGACCAGGCACACGACAGCCTGCAGGCGATCACCGCCGAGAGCGGTCCGGCCGGCGAACGGCTGCACCGCTGGCTGGCCACCCTGTTCGCCGCCAAGCGCAAGAAGGCGCTGGACGATCCGGAGCTGTTCGCCACCTACCTGTCCCTGGTCGACGAGCACAGCGACACCGTTCGGGCCCACCTGGAGACGCTCACCGACCAGATCGCGCACATCATCCAGGACGGCATCCGGCAGGGCGAGTTCGCCCCCGTGCAGGTGCGCACCGCGGCCCGCGCGGCGTTCCAGGCCGCCGCCCACTTCCACGACCCGACCTACGCGCGCGAGTGGTCCGACCCGCAGGCCGACGCCGACTTCGAAGGACTCTGGGACCTGCTGCTGGCCGGGCTGACCGGCCGCCGGGGCAACCGTGACGACCACAACAGCGATGGCAGCAGCGGCAGTTCGGCCGACAGTACCGGCAAGTCCACTGCGGCCCAGCAGAGTTGATGGTCTCGTATCGGCAACGGATGCCGCCCGCTCCTTGCCGCCCACGGTGAACGCACACTAGGGTCGGCCCCACACCGAAACCGGATCGCCGGGACGGTGTGGGGCCGTGTTTATGTCATGCCCATGACATAACGCGCCACAGTACACCCGCACGGCGCTCGCTCCCCCACCCGCGCGCCGCCGCTCCGACGGTGGGCCGCGCCCGCTGCACAGCGCCTTCGCACCACGTTGACCGCGTCCTCGCCGGCATGCACCCGGCGCGGCCGCGCACCGGCCCGCGGCAATCGGCCGCCGGCCCTCCGCACGTGCCGAGATCCACCAGCACCGGGCGCACCCCACTCCCCGGCCGCACCCCGAGCCGGACGGACGCGCCCGCGACCCCCACGGAGGGTTCTCCCTTGCGCACCCACACCCCAGCCGGTCCACGCCGCCGCCGGGCGCGCGCGCTGACCGCCGTCCTGCCGTCCCTGGCGATGACCGCCATGGGCCTGCTGGCCTTCACCGCACCGGCCGCGAACGCCACACCCACCACCCCGAGCAGTTCCGACCACGTCGCGGTGAAGCGCGCCTGCGCCGCGCCGACCCGCCCGGGCCAGATGGCCTGCCTGGCCCTGGAGCGGACCGACCTCAGGGAACCGCGCGTGCTGGCGCCGCACGCCACCCCGTCCGGCTACGGTCCGACCGACCTCGCCTCGGCGTACGACCTGCCGACCTCGGCCGGCTCCGGCCAGACCGTCGCCATCGTCGACGCCCAGGACGACCCCAACGCCGAGTCGGACCTGGCCACCTACCGCTCGACCTACGGGCTGCCCGCCTGCACCACGGCGAACGGCTGCTTCCGCAAGGTCGACGAGAACGGCGGCACCAACTACCCGACCGGGGACACGGGTTGGGCCGGTGAGATCTCGCTCGACGTCGACATGGTCAGCGCGGTCTGCCCCAACTGCCACATCCTGCTGGTCGAGGCCACCTCGGCGAACATGAGCGACCTGGGCACCGCGGTCAACACCGCGGTCTCACTGGGCGCGAAGTACGTCTCCAACAGCTACGGCGGCAGCGAGGACTCCACCGACACCTCGTCGGACAGCCAGTACTTCGACCACCCGGGCGTCGCGATCACCGTCTCCTCCGGCGACTCGGGGTACGGCGCGGAGTACCCGGCCGCGTCCCAGTACGTGACCGCGGTCGGCGGCACCTCGCTCTCCAGGGCTTCCAACAGCCGCGGTTGGAGCGAGTCGGTCTGGTCCACCAGCAGCACCGAGGGCGGCAGCTCCGGCTGCTCGGCGTACGACCCGAAGCCGAGCTGGCAGAAGGACACCGGCTGCTCGAACCGGACCATCGCGGACGTCTCCGCGGTCGCCGACCCGGCCACCGGCGTCGCGGTGTACCAGACCTACGGCGGCACCGGCTGGAACGTCTACGGCGGCACCAGCGCCTCCTCGCCGATCATGGCCTCGGTGTACGCGCTGGCCGGCACCCCGGCCGCGGGCAGCTACCCGTCCTCGTACCCGTACGCCCACCCGTCGAGCCTGAACGACGTGACGACCGGCAGCAACGGCACCTGCTCGCCGTCCTACCTGTGCACCGCAGGCCCCGGCTACGACGGCCCGACCGGCCTCGGCACCCCGAACGGCACCGCGGCCTTCACCTCGGGCGGCGGCACCGGCAACACCGTGACGGTCACCAACCCGGGCAACCAGACCACCAGCACCGGAAGTTCGGTGAACCTGCAGATCGCCGGCAGCGACTCGGCCACCGGCCAGACCCTGAGCTACTCCGCCACCGGCCTGCCCACCGGCCTGTCGATCAGCACCGGTGGCCTGATCAGCGGCACCGCGAGCACCGCCGGTAGCTACCCCGTCACGGTCACCGCCAAGGACTCCACCGGCGCGACCGGCTCCACCAGCTTCACCTGGACCGTCGGCGGCGGCACCGGCGGCTGCCCGAACCCCGGCCAGCTGCTCGGCAACCCCGGCTTCGAGAACGGCACCAGCGCCGCCCCCTGGACCGCCAGCGCCGGCGTCATCAACAGCGACACCATCGACGAGCCCGCCCACTCCGGCAACTGGGACGCCTGGCTGGACGGTTACGGCACCACCCACACCGACACGCTGAGCCAGACCGTCACCATCCCGACCGGCTGCAAGGCGACCCTCGGCTTCTGGCTGCACGTCGATACCGACGAGACCGGCACCGCCGCGAACGACACCCTGAAGGTGACGGCCGGCTCCACCACGGTGGCCACCTTCAGCAACACCGACGCCAACTCCGGCTACACCCAGCACACTTACGACCTGTCCGCACTGGCCGGGCAGACCGTGACGCTCACCTTCACCGGCACCGAGAACTCCTCGCTGCAGACCAGCTTCGTGATCGACGACACCTCACTGACCACCTCGTAGGCACTCGTCATCACCGCAGGGCCGCGGCGATCGCCACGGCCCTGCGGGCTTACCGGTAACCGGCCGGTCAGTTACGGGAGTTGCCGAAGACGATCCGGTAGACGACGAGCAGCACCAGGGAGCCGGCGATCGCCGCCACCCAGGTGGCGGGGTCGAAGAAGTGCTTCGGCACCGCGCGGTGCAGGAAGTGGACGGAGAGCCAGCCACCGACGAAGGAGCCGGCGATTCCGATCAGGGTGGTGACGATGATGCCGCCCGGGTCCCGCCCGGGCAGCAGCAGCTTGGCGATGGCACCGGTGACCAGACCGAGGATGATCCAACTGATAATGCCCATGGTGCTCTCCTGCCCTTCCGCACGCCGCGCACACGCTCGCCGGACCGCGCCCCCTCGCCACGTCCGGTGACCGCCGCCCGGCGCATGCCTGCTGGTGGTTCCTCCGGCCGGCCACGGTACTGCGGCCGTCCTTCCTGGTGGACGCCGTCGCGCCAGCGCACGGTTGCGCGGACGGGCGCGCCGACCGCGGTCGCCCGGCTGTCACCCGGAACGCGCTGAAGCTTTCATGAGAAAACTCTCATCCTGCCGTGTCACCGTGGGGCGCCCCGGCCGCCGGGCCGGGCCCGTGCGGAAGGAGTACCGATGGCCGGCGGAGACAGCGTCGGACGCGTGCTGGTGGTGGACGACGACGACACGATCCGCCGTTCGCTGGAGCGCGGCCTGCGGCTCAGCGGCTTCGCCGTGCGCTCCGCCGACGGCGGGCGGGCGGCGCTCGCCCAGGTCGCGGCCGACCCGCCGGACGTCCTGGTGCTCGACGTCTCGATGCCCGACCTCAGCGGCACCGAGGTCTGCCGCCGGCTCCGCGAGCAGGGCGCCGACATCCCGGTGCTGATGCTCTCCGCGCTGGACGAGCTGGCCGACCGGGTGGCCGGCCTGCAGGCGGGGGCGGACGACTACCTGGTCAAGCCGTTCGCCCTGGAGGAACTGGTGCTGCGGCTGCGGGCCCTGCTGCGCCGCCGCCCACCGGCCGCGACCGGCGTGCTGCGCGCCGGCCCGCTGGAGATCGACCCGGCCACCCGCGAGGTGTGGCGGGACGGGGTGCCGGTGCGGCTGACCCCGCGCGAGTTCGAGCTGCTCGAGCACCTGGCCCGCAACACCGGCCTGGTGCTCACCCGCGACCAGTTGCTGGACCGGGTCTGGGGCTACGACTTCGACGTCCGGACCGACGCGGTCGACACCTTCGTCAGCTACCTGCGCCGCAAGCTGGAGGAGGGCGGCAGGTCCCGGCTGATCCACACCGTGCGCGGCGTCGGCTTCGTGCTGCGGGTGCCGGCCCCCGACCACGACTCCGGGACATCGCGATGAAGCTCTCCACCCGGATCGCGCTCTCCTGCGCCCTGCTGCTGCCGCTGCTGGTGCTCGGCGCGGGCGCCCTGTTGCTCGGCCTGGTCACCAACGACCTGCGCAACGAGCAGGACGGCAAGCTCCGCGACCGCGCGGCGGCGGTCCTGCCGGACGTCCGCACGCTGCTCGACGCCGACCTCACGGGCCGCACCAAGGTCGAGCAGAACCAGCACCGCAAGGTCCTGGACGCGGCCCTGGACGTCGGCGTCCGGGTGACGGACGCGACCGGTGCCCTGGTCACCGAGGGCGGCCCGCAGCCCGGCCCGGAGGTGGCGCTGCCGCCGCCCGGCACCGCCCCCCGCACCGTGCACGGCGTGGGCGCCGGCGGACGCGGCTGGCGGGTGTTCTCCGTCCCGGTCACCGGCGCCAACCCGGGCACGCTGACCGTCTTCTCCCCGCTCTCCGCCGCCGACCCGCAGGTCCGGGCGGTGCAGCGGCGGGTGCTGCTGGTCGCGCTGCTCGCCGCACCGGTCTCCGGCCTGCTCGCCCTCGGCGTGGCCCGGCACGCCACCGCGCCGCTGCGCCGGCTCGGCCGGCGGGCCGCCGCGCTGGACCCGCGGGCCGGCGCGGCCGGCTTCGGTCACGAGCGCAGCGGGGTGGGCGAGGTGGACGAACTGGCCACCGCGCTGGAGACCGTGCTGGCCCGGTACGACGAGCAGGCCGCCCGGACCGCCCAGGCGCTGGAGACCGCCCGCTCGTTCTCCGCGGCCGCCTCACACGAGCTGCGGACCCCGCTGATGAGCCTGCAGACCAACCTGGACGTGCTCAGCGCCCACCCCGAGCTCTCCGACCGGGACCGCGCCGAGATCCTCGCCGACCTGCGCGACGACCATCGTCGGCTGCTCGAACTGCTCACCGCGCTGAGGACGTTGGCCCGCGGTGACCTGGTCGAGGAGGAGGCCTTCGGCCCGCTGGACCTCGCCGAGCCGGCCGAGGCCGCGACGGCCGAGCTGCGCCGGCGCAGGCCGGACGTCGCCGTCCAGCTGGTCACCGCGCCGGAGGCGGCGGCGGGCCTGCGGGTGTTCGGCTGGGAGGCCGGGCTGCGGATCGTCTGCGACAACCTGCTGCTGAACGCCGCGGTCCACGGGCACGCCCCCGGGCAGCCGGCGCGGATCACCCTCCGGCTGGGCCGGGAGGCCGACCGGGCCGTGCTCACCGTGGACGACAGCGGCCCGGGCATCCCGCCGGCCGAACGGGCCGCGGTGTTCGACCGGTTCCACCGCCGCCGGGACAGCCCCGGCTCGGGGCTCGGGCTGACCCTGGTGGCCCAGCAGGTGGCACTGCACCGCGGCACGGTGACGGTCTCCGCGCCGCCCGACGGGTACGGGTGCCGGATCGAGGTGCGGCTGCCGCTGGTCGCGACGGACGCGCCGACGCTGCCGCTGCCGGCCCGGCGGGACTGGATCGGCGCGCTGGCGGCGGAGCGGGCCTGAGGTCCTCCCGCGCGCCGGCGCGTCCTCGGCTCACAAGGAATCCACAAAGTGCCGTCCTACCGTTCCCGGTGTCCGGGCCGCCGGGAACGAACGACGGCGGGCCGGGCGCACGGTTCACGTCGTCAGCACTGGAGGACACCCGTCATGAACGCCCCACGCAAGGCCGCCGCCACCCTCGGCGCTCTCGCCCTCGGCGGCGCCCTGCTCGCTGCCGCCGCCCCCGCCCAGGCGGCCACGCCGTCGGCCCAGCCGCCGTCCATCAAGACCGTCGGCGCACCGAAGAGCGACGGTGCCAAGGGCATCTGCAAGCGCGTGCCGAAGCTCCAGCTGCGCATCGAGAACGCCATCACCCGCCTCAACGGGCCGGACACCGTGGCGGGTTCGATCGCCCGCCTGCAGGTCCGGGTGAACGACGCCCAGAGCGCCGGACAGACCGCGATCTACAACTACCTCAACGACCGGCTGACCTACCGCAAGAGCCTGCTGCCGACCCTCACCACCCGGCAGAGCGACCTGAACGCGGTCGCCACCTGGTGCTCCAGTCAGGGCCTGGGCCCGACGAACGCCGCGTCCCCGGCCGCCCAGTGAGGCGCGCGCTCGGCATCGCCGCGGCGGCGCTGGTCGCCACGGCCGCCCTGACCGGCTGCGCGGGCGGCTCCGGACAGGCGGCCGGCACCCCGGCCGCTCCGGCCACCCCCGCGGCGACCGCCCCGGCCGCCGGGGCCACCGACAGCAGCCAACTGAACGCGATGGAACAGAAGGTGGACGCTGCGGAGAGCGCCGCCGCGGCGGCCGACTCGGACGCCGCCCAGAACAACTGACCCACCCCGGAAGCCGCTCGGCAGCCCGTCCCCCCGCGCTGCGCCGAGCTCCAGCGGGCCCCGCCGACCGCCCATGTCGGCCGGGCCCGCTGGCCGTTGTCGACGCAGGCCCGGCTCCGCCCGTCAATGACCTTACTCAGCCGGGGACTTGCCACGGACACCGTGCCGCAGGCCGCACCGAACCACGAACCGGTCCGGAAGTCCCCGTCCCCTGACCGATGTTGATGGTCCCGTGGAAGTCGCGACCCTGGATCGGGGGCCGCACCTCGGCGTTGCCGAAGACGGTGTTGCGGACGGTGCTCGTTCCAGGTGCGGGGACTCGGCGTGGTCGTGGAGCCAGTCGGTGAGGGCCGTCTCGGTGTCCATGAGGCTCCCCCAAGGCGCGCTGCCGCGCTCGCGGCGTGCTCGGACGGCAGCCGTCGGGGACCGGCGATCCGGCGGTTTCCGGGAGCCCGAGGAGTGGACGGGCGCCCCGCCGCTCCGTGGACCCGGCTTGACGTCCCGGCGGCCGGTCGCCCAGTATCGCGGTATGGATCTCGGCACCACGCTCGTCTGCCGCCTGCACGTCGATCTGCGACGCCAGGCGAGCGACATGTGTGCGCGCTGACCGCTGATCCCCTCTCCCGCCCGTTGCCCGTGACCTCTGCCGGGCGGCGCGGCCGTTCCCGCTTCTCCCCGGGCTGCCACCGGTAGCCCCGCCGTCCCCTCGCCGCCGGCCGTCACACGTCGCCGCGCGACGGCCGGCGGGCGCCGCCGTGCCGCCGCTGCCACGCGCCCCCAACGCGCGCCCCGACCTCTGTGAGGACCTCCATGAGCACCCATCTCGCGCCGGACCCCGCTCCGGCGCCGGCCGCCCCCCGCACCGCCCCCCGCACCCCCGCCGAGCTGCGGGCCCTGGTCACCGAGCTGGCCGAACGCCCGGCGGAGTGGATCCACCTGGTCCGCCTCTCGGTCGGCGAACGCTGGTACGTCCAGCTGGACCTGACCCCGGGCCACGAGGTCTGGCTGATCAGCTGGCTGCCCGGCCAGTCCACCGGGTTCCATGACCACGGCGGATCGCGCGGCGCGTTCACCGTGGCGCTGGGCGAGCTGGAGGAGCTGTCGCTGGGCGGACCGGAGGGGGAGCTGCGCACCCGGCGGCTGGGCGCGGGCGCGGTGCGCGCGTTCGGTCCGGAGTTCCTGCACGACGTCCGCAACACCTCGGCGGGCCCGGCGGTGACCATCCACGCGTACTCACCGCCACTGAGCGAGATGGCCCGCTACGAGCTGCGGGCGGACGGGCTGCGGCGCACCGCGATCGAGGGGCCGGAGCAGTGGTGACCGTCGACGAGCTGGTGGCCCGGGCCCGGGCGGGCGTGCACCGACCGGGGCCGGCCGAGGCGTACCGGGCGCAGCAGGAGGGTGGGGCGCTGCTGGTGGACATCCGCCCGGCCGCCCAGCGGGCCGCCGAGGGGCAGATCCCGGGGGCGCTGGTGATCGAGCGCAACGTGCTGGAGTGGCGGCTCGACCCGACGGGCGGCCACCGGATCCCCGAGGCGACCGGGTACGCGGTGCCGGTGGTCGTGGTCTGCTCCGAGGGCTACGCCTCCAGCCTGGCCGCCGCCTCGCTGCGCGAGCTGGGCCTGGCCCGGGCGACCGACCTGGCCGGCGGTTTCGTCGCCTGGGCCGCCGCCGGCCTGCCCACGGTCCCGGGCGGCACGACCGGCGACCGGCCCGCCCGCTAGGCGGTCCGGAGGAGCCCGCCGAGCCCGTTGTCAGACCCGGCCGCCAGACTGGAGCGGACCAAGCCGGCCGGCCCGGCGGCGCCGGACGGTCCGGCGGCGCCCCCGGTCGCCCCCGAGGTGTCTGATGTGTCACTGATCCCCGGTCAGGGTTTCCGACCACCCCGAGCAGGGCAGGGGCGAATGTCCCTCCTGACAGCGCTTCACCCGATCGGTGCTGACCGCACCACAACTAGGAACTCCCCGTGATCAGATTCGACGGCGCCGGCAAGCGCCACCCCGACGGCACGATCGCCGTCGAGGGTCTGGACCTCGACGTGCCCGACGGCCGGACCACCGTGCTGGTCGGCCCGTCCGGCTGCGGCAAGACGACCATCCTGCGGATGGTCAACCGGATGGTCGAGCCGACCTCGGGGCGGGTCCTGCTGGACGGTACGGACGTCGCCGGACTGGAGCCGGCCCAGCTGCGCCGCGGCATCGGCTACGTGATCCAGCAGGCCGGGCTCTTCCCGCACCGCCGGGTGCTGGACAACGTCGCCACCGTGCCGTACCTGCTCGGCTGGGACCGCAAGCGGGCCCGGGCCCGGGCGATGGAGCTGCTGGAGCTGGTCGGGCTGGCGCCGGAGACGGCCAAGCGCTACCCGTTCCAGCTCTCCGGCGGCCAGCAGCAGCGGGTCGGGGTGGCCCGGGCGCTGGCCGCCGACCCGCCGCTGCTGCTGATGGACGAGCCGTTCAGCGCGGTCGACCCGGTGGTCCGGGCCGGGCTCCAGGAGGAGCTGCTGCGGCTGCAGTCCGAGCTGAACAAGACGGTGCTCTTCGTGACGCACGACATCGAGGAGGCGGTCCGGCTGGGCGACCAGATCGTGGTGCTGCGCGAGCACGGCCGGATCGGCCAGGTCGCCGATCCGGCCACCCTGCTGGCCGCGCCGGCCGACGAGCAGGTGGCGGCCTTCCTCGGCCGGGACCGCGGGCTGCGCGGGCTCGGCCTGCGCCCGGCCACGACCATCTCGCTGGTCCCGGTCGGCCGGCCGGTGGGCGAGCGGCGGCTGATACTCGACGCGACCGGACGGCCGACCGGCTGGCAGACCCCGGACGGGCCGCTGCCGGTCGCGGTCTTCCGGCCGGCCGTGGACACCCTGCGCACCGCGCTGGACGCCGTACTGCTCTCCCCGGTCGGGGCGGCCGTGGCGGTGGACGCCGAGGGGCGCGCGCTGGGTCTGGCGCCGCGCGCGGCCGTGCTGGACGCGGTGGACCGGGCGGGCGCGCCGGACGGCGCGGCCCGGGTCGAGGGCGCGGAGGAAGCGGAGGAGGCCGGCCATGGACGGTGAACCCCTGGTCCGCTGGTACTGGATCGGCGACCACCTCGGCTACCTCGGCGGCCTGCTCGGCGACCACGCGGTGATCTCGCTGGTCCCGGTGCTGCTCGGGCTACTGCTCGCGGTGCCGCTCGGCCTGCTCTGCACCCGCTTCCCGCGCTGCTACCAGCCGCTGGCCGCGGTCTTCAACGTGATCTACGCGCTGCCCTCGCTGGCGGTCTTCGTGGTGCTCATCCCGTACACCGGGCTGGCCACCCAGGCGACCGTGATGGTCCCGTTGACCTGCTACGCGCTGGCCATCCTGCTGCCGACCACGGTGGACGGCCTGCGGGCGGTCCCCGAGCCGGTCCGGCAGGCGGCCACCGCGATGGGCTACGGGCCGTGGCGGCGACTGGCGGCGGTGGAGCTGCCGGCCTCCCTGCCGTACCTGCTGGCCGGGCTGCGGGTGGCCGCGGTCTCCAGCATCTCGCTGGCGAGCGTCGGCGCCCTGGTCGGGCGCGGCGGGCTCGGTTACCTCTTCATCGACGGGTTCCAGCGGACCTTCCCGACCCCGATCGTGGCCGGGATCGTGCTGGTGGCCCTGCTCGCGCTGGTCACCGACGGGGTCCTGCTGCTGGCCCGCCGGCTGCTCGCGCCGTGGGCGGTCCGGGAGACGGCGGTGGCCCGGTGAACTTCGGCTACTGGGGCTCCTGGCTCTCCGCTTTCTTCGACTCACCCGACCGGCGGCACGGGCCGGACTCGATCGTGCACCGGATCGCCGAGCACCTGACGCTCTCCGGCGAGGCGCTGCTCTGCGCGGCGGTGCTGGCCATCCCGCTCGGGCTGCTGATCGGCTACACCGGCCGCGGCGCCGCTCTGGTCACCGCGCTGAGCGGGGCCGCCCGGGCGCTGCCCACGCTCGGGCTGGTCACGCTGACCGTGCTGCTCGCCGGGGTCGGCAGCACGGCGGTGCTGGTGCCGCTGGTGGTGCTGGCCGCGCCGGTGCTGCTGGTGGCGGCCTGCGAGGGCGTCCGCGGCACCGACCCGGAGCTTCGGGACGCGGCGCGCGGGATCGGGCTGACCCATCCGCAGGTGCTCTGGCAGGTCTGCGTGCCGTCCGCGCTGCCCGCGCTGCTGGCCGGGCTGCGCACCGCCACCGTGCAGGTGATCGCCACCGCGACCGTGGCGGCCTACGTGGGCCTGGGCGGGCTCGGCCGGTACGTGGTCGACGGGCTGGCGACCAACAACTTCGCGCTGACCGTGGGCGGCGCGCTGCTGGTGGTGCTGCTAGCGGTGGCGGCCCAGCTGCTCTTCGCACTGCTGAATCGTTTCGCCCTGCCCGCCGGGCTGCGCCGCCGGCGTGGCTGAGCCCGCGGCCCACTCACTTCTTCGTCCGAACCACTGGGAGGAAACACTCATGTCCCTGCGCTCTCCGCGGCTCCGGCCCGCCCGCTCGGCCTCGACCCTGGTGCTGGCCTCGGCCGTCGCACTGACGGCGGCTGCCTGCGGCTCCACCAGCAGCAACCCGCTCGGCGGCGGCTCGGGCTCCGCCGGCAGCGGCTCGAAGGTGGTGGTCGGCTCGGCGAACTACCCGGAGAACGTGCTGCTCGCCGCCATCTACTCGCAGGCGCTGCAGGCCAAGGGCGTCAAGGTGGACGAGAAGTTCAACATCGGCAGCCGCGAGGTGCTCTACGGCCAGCTGAAGAGCGGCAGTCTGACCGTGCTGCCCGAGTACAACGGCGCGCTGCTGCAGTATCTCGATCCCAAGTCGACCGCGAGTACCACCGCGGACGTCAACGCCGCGCTCAGCAAGGACCTGCCGGCCAACCTCGGCATCCTCGACTCCTCCGCCGCCGAGGACAAGGACTCGCTGACGGTCAGCCAGGCGACCGCCAGCAAGTACGACTTGAAGAGCATCGCCGATCTGGCCGGCAAGTCCCAGGACTTCGTCATCGGCGGGCAGCCGGAGTTCCAGTCGCGGCGCGAGCAGCAGTTCAAGGACGTCTACGGGCTGACCTTCAAGGAGTGGAAGCCGACCGCGGACACCACCGCCAACGCGCTGGCGGACGGCTCGCTCCAGGTCGGCGACGTCTTCACCACCGACCCGCGGATCAGCCAGTTCAACCTGGTCGCGCTGGCCGACCCGAAGGACGTGTTCGGCGTGGAGAACGTGACCCCGCTGGTCAACAAGGCGGGCCTGAGCGCCACCGCGACCGACACCCTGAACGCCGTCTCGGCGAAGCTGGACACCGCCGGGCTGCTGGCGCTGATGAAGAAGGTCTCGGTCGACAAGGACGACCCGGAGCAGGTTGCCAAGGACTGGGTGAAGGCCAACGGCCTGGGCTGATCCGGAAGTTGGGGAGCACGCCGGCGCCCCGTCCGACGTCGGTCGGGCGGGGCGCCGGCGTGCGGCGCGGTGGACCGGCTCAGTACCAGTGGTGGTTCTGCCAGAACACCCAGGCCTGGTCCGGGCTGCCGTAGCGCTCGTTCATGTAGTTGAGCGCCCACCTGATCTGGGTCACCGGGTTGTCGCGCCAGTCGGAGCCGGCCGAGGCCATCTTGCCGGCCGGCAGCGCCTGGCCCAGGCCGTAGGCGCCGGAGCCGGCGTTGGTGGCGTTGATGTTCCAGCTGCTCTCGTGGCTCACGATGTTGGCGAACGAGGCCCACTGGTCGGCCGGCACCATACTCCGCGCCAGCGCCCGGACGCCGCTCGGACTGGTGTCGGTGACGGCCGGCGGGGTGCCGGGGGCGGCCGGCTGGGGCGCGGGCTGTTCCTGGGCGGGCTGCTCGGCGGCGGGCTGTTCGGCGGCGGACGCGGCCTGGGTCACCGGCGCGGACTGCTCCTGAACGGCCTGGTACGGCGCGACGGTCAGGGTGTGACCCACCTCGTGGCGCACGGGCTGCAGGTACGGCGCGCTGTCCAGCTTGCCGTTGAAGTCGGCGGCGACGGGCGCGGCCGACGCCGGCACGGCGTCGACGGAGAGCTTGAAGTCGTCCCGGTGGCCGTCCGCCACGACGGCGGCCGGGGCCTCGGCGACGGCGGACGGGGACGGAAGCGCGAGGGCCAGCGCGGAGGCGGCACAGACGGTGGCCAGCCCCGCGGACCCGGCGATCACGGTGGATCGTCGGCGCACGGTGGTCATCAGGGCGCTGCGCATGCTGCTTCTACCTCGTTCGGTGGTTTCCGGCCCCGGACGCGGGCGCGCAGCGGTACGGCGCGGCCGATCGGCCGCGCGCTGCGGTGGCGCGTCGGGGCCGTGGGCACGCCGGTCTCGGTCGGTGCCGTACGGAGGCGCACCACCGGCGTGACAGCAGGGCGGTGCGCTGGGCGACTCGTCCAGGTTTAACGTGGCGCGCGGCCGGGCGGCAAACCTCGCCACTACGACGCCCGGTAGCAGGACGGGATGCGGGAGTGGCCACCGGCCCCCTGCCCGCAGGGGCGGGCGGGCCACGATCGGCGATCGTGGTCGTCCACGGGCTGTGGCGGTTGTCACCGACGCCGTCACCCGTGGTGGACTGACGGGCACGGAGGGCGATCGGGCGCCCCGGCGCGCACCGCCGGACGGGCCGGGCGGCCGATCGGCCCCGGCCGCAACCGGACTGACCGACTGTCAACAGCCTTGACAGAACAATGGTCTAGTCCAACCATAAGTGTCCGGACCGGGACGCACGTGGGGATGTGACCACCGGCCGGCGGGGCAGCGCCCTGCCTCCGCCCGATCAACTCCCCAGCCAGCCCCGCCCCCACCGCGTGGCACGACGGCTCCCGGTCCGAGGCCGGTCGCCGCCGTGCGCGCAGACCTCTCCCCCACGTCTGCTGGAGCACTGATGCGACTTCACAGATCCATCCGGGCCGTCGTGGCCGCCGGCGCCACCCTGGTCGCCTCGGCCGGCCTGGTGGCCGGCGCGAGCACCGCGGCCCACGCCGCCACGCCGCTGCCCGCGCACGTCTTCGCCCCCTACTTCGAGGCGTACAGCAGCGACAACCCGGCCACGCTGGCGAGCCAGTCGGGCAACAAGTACCTGTCGATGGCGTTCATCCAGACCGCGAGTGCGGGCTCCTGCACCCCGTACTGGAACGGCGACACCGGCAGCCCGATCTCGGCCGCGACGTTCGGCAGCCAGATCAGCGCGATCCAGGCGGCGGGCGGTGACGTGATCCCGTCCTTCGGCGGCTACACGGCCGACCACGCCGGTACCGAGATCGCCGACAGCTGCACGGACGTGAACCAGATCGCGGCGGCGTACGAGAGCGTCATCACCACCTACAACGTCAGCCGGATCGACCTCGACACCGAGGACAACTCGCTCACCGACACGGCCGGCATCGACCGGCGCAACAAGGCGGTCAAGCAGGTCGAGGACTGGGCCGCGGCCAACGGGCGGACCGTGCAGTTCTCCTACACGCTGCCGACCACCACCAGCGGCCTGGCCGACTCCGGTCTCGCCGTGCTGCAGAACGCGGTGAGCAACAACACCCGGGTCGACGTCGTCAACCTGATGACCTTCGACTACTACGACGGTGCCACCCACGAGATGGGCGCCGATGCCGAGAACGCCGCCACCGGGACCTACGACCAGCTGGCGCAGCTCTACCCGTCGAAGACGCCCGCCCAGCTCTGGGCCTCGATCGGGATCACCCTGATGCCCGGCATCGACGACTACGGCGCGGCCGAGACCACGACCGTCGCGGATGCCACCGACGTCGCCAACTGGGCCACCGGCAAGGGGATCAGCACCCTGTCGTTCTGGGCGCTGGAACGGGACAACGGCGGCTGTGTCGGGACCGCCGGCTCCGACACCTGCTCCGGGATCGCCCAGAACACCTGGGACTTCAGCCACGCCATGGAGCCGTTCACCAGCGGCGGCGGGGCGACCAGCAACGACTTCTCGCTGAGTACCTCGCCGGCCGCGGGCACGGTCGCGCCCGGGGCGAGCACCAGCGCGAGCATCGCCACCGGCGTGACCTCGGGGAGCGCGCAGAGCGTCGCGCTGTCGGTGTCGGGCGCGCCGGCGGGGGTGACGGCCGGCATCAGCCCGTCCAGTGTCACCGCGGGGGGCAGCGCGACGCTGAACATCAGCACCACGAGCGCGGTAGCGCCGGGCAGTTACCCGCTGACCGTCACGGGCAGCGCCGCGTCCGGGAGCCACCAGGCGACGTACACGCTCACCGTGAGCGGCTCGGGCGGCGGCGGTGGGCTGGTCAACGGCGGCTTCGAGACCGGGAGTCTGAGCCCGTGGACCTGCCAGCCCGGCGGCACGGTGGTCACCACGCCGGTGCACAGCGGGAGTTACGCGCTGCAGGTCACACCGACCAGTGGGCAGACCGGTGAGTGCGACCAGACCGTGACGCTGAGCCCCGACCACAGCTACACGCTCACCGGTTGGGTCCAGGGCGACTACGCGTACCTGGGGGTGAGCGGCGGCGCCACCGGCTCCTCCTGGGCCTCCGGCAGCGGGTGGACGCAGCTGTCGGTGCCGTTCACCACCGGCTCGTCCGGCACGGTCACGGTGTACCTGCACGGGTGGTACGCGCAGGGGAACGTGTACGGGGACGACTTCGCGATCTCCTGACCACCTGCTGGCCCCTTGTCTCAAGGGGCCAGCAGTTTACCGGGATTCATGATGCCCCGGGGGTCGAGGGCGCTCTTCACCGCGCGCAGCAGGGCCAGTTCGACCGGCTCGCGGATCGCCGCCAGCGCCTCCCGCTTGAGCACCCCGATCCCGTGTTCCGCGCTGATGCTGCCGCCGAACCCGGCGACCAGACGGAACACCAGCGCGGAGATCGCCGCCCGGTCGGCCTCCGGCGGCGCCAGCACGTTGAGGTGCACGTTGCCGTCGCCGAGGTGACCGAAGGCGTTGAGCGTGCAGTCCGGATGACGCAACGTCAACTCCAGCTCGGCGGACCGGTAGAACGCCGCCACCTGCCCCAGCGGCACGCTGACGTCGTGCTTGACCGCACCGCCCGCGCGCCGTTCCGCCTCGGGCAGCGCCTCCCGCAGGGCCCAGAGCGCCGCCGCCTGCGGGCGGTCGAGCGCGGGCACGGCGTCCGCGGCCCATCCCCGCCCGGTCGCGTCCGCGAGGAACCGCTCCAGCCGCGCGCCGAGGTGCGCGCCGTCGGGGTCCGTGGTGGCGGCCTCGACCAGCAGGTAGCCGGGGTAGCGGCGGTCGAACGGGTCGCGGTGGCCCGAGGTGTGCTCCAGCACCAGGCCGAGCCCGGTCCCGGTGAAGAACTCCAGGGCGCTGAGGCGCTCGTCCAGCGACTCCCGGGCGAGGGCCAACAGCGGTCCGAGCGCGTCCGTCGCCGGCAGCCCGAGCAGCGCCACCGCGCGGTGTCGCGGGGCCGGGAAGAGCCGCAGGGTGGCCGCGGTGACGACGCCGAGGGTGCCCTCCGAACCGATCAGCAGCTGCTTGAGGTCGTAGCCACTGTTGTCCTTGCGCAGCGCCCGCAGCCCGTGCCAGACCCGGCCGTCCGGCAGCACCGCCTCCAGCCCGAGCACCAGCTCGCGCATCATGCCGTAGCGCAGCACGTTGCTGCCGCCCGCGTTGGTGGCGACCACCCCGCCGATCCGGCAACTCCCCTCCGAGGCCAGTCGCAGGGGGAAGAGCAGCCCGGCCGCGGCGGCCGCCCGCCGCACGTCGGCGACCACGCAGCCGGCCTCCGCGGTGAGTGCGAAGTCGGCCGGGTCGACGCCGCGGATCCGGTCCAGGGCGCGGACGCTGAGCACCACCTGCTCGCCGGTGCCGAGCGGCAGCGCGCCGCCGACCAGTCCGGTGCCCCCGGCGAACGGCACCACCGGCACCCCGTACCGGGCGCAGATCCCGACCGCGGCGGCCACCTCGGCGGTGCTCCGCGGGCGCAGCACCGCCGCCGGCCGCGCGGGCAGCAGGCCGCGCTCGTCGCGGACGAAGCCGGCCGCCGGATCGCCCGGGGCGAGCACCCCGCCCGGCCCGAGGGTGGCGCGCAGGGCGTCGAGGGCGGCGGCGAGCGGCGATCCGGTCTGGTCCACCCGGGCATTATCCGCTGCCGCGTCCGCCGCCGCCTCGCTAGGGTCGAGCACGTGATCGACGAGTCCTCACCCACCCGCTCCCAGACGCGCACGGCCTTCGCCGCCCTCGCGGCCACCGCCGTCCGCGACGTCGCCACGCTGCGCGAGATCTACGGGCCGTCCAGCCACGCGGTCCAGCACAAGCAGGTCGACCGGATCCACGAGGTGTCCCGACGGCTGATCGGCTGCTCCTCGTTCGTGCTGATCGGCACCGCCGACGCCGACGGCAGCTGCGACGTCTCCCCGCGCGGCGGGCCTCCCGGCTTCGTCGCGGTGCTGGACGAGCGCACCCTGGCGATCCCCGACGCGACCGGCAACCGGCGGATCGACAGCCTGCGCAACATCGTGGCCACCGGCCGGGCCGGCCTGCTCTTCCTGGTCCCCGGCCGCAACGACACCCTGCGGGTGAACGGCCGGGCCTTCGTCTGCACCCACCCGGGGCTGCTGGCGCAGCTCACCGCGGTGGGCAGGCCGCCGCGCACCGCCATCGTGGTGGAGGCCGAGGAGGTCTACGGGCACTGCCCGAAGTCCCTGCTGCGCGGTGCGGTCTGGAAGCCCGAGCAGTGGCCGGCCAAGGACGCCGCCCCGAGCTCGGCGGAGGTGACGCTCTCCCACCTGTCCGCCTCGCTCGACGGCCTGACGGTGGAGATGATCGAGCAGGCGGAGGAGGAGTCGCTCCGGCTCCGCTACGAGTGAGCGGGGCCGGTGACTACCGGCCCGTCACGTGGCGGATGGTCGGGCCGGTGGTCCAGCCGCCGTCCACGGCGAGTTCGGCGCCGGTGACGTGGGAGGCGTCGGCGGAGAGCAGGAAGACCACCGCGGTGGCGATCTCCGGAGCCTCGCCGACCCGGGCCATCGGGGTGTTGGGGTAGTGGCCCGCGCCGCGCCGGATGCCGGTGGCGGCGGTCATGGGGGTGTAGGTCATGCCCGGGTGGACCGAGTTGACCCGGATCCGGTCGGTGCCGAGCTCCACCGCGCCGATCTCGCTCAGCCCTCGCACGCCCCACTAGTACTACAGGGATAGATCTCGATTGGCGGGTGCGGCAGGATGTTCTGCTGTGAGTGCGCGAGGGCAGGTCGACGATGAGGTGACGGCGGAGGATCTTGAGATCCTGGACGCCGAGTTCGAGGCAGTGTGCGCCCGGATCGAGCCGTTGTTCTACCGGCC
>NZ_JBVHLF010000093.1:0-24105 GCF_055559155.1 Kitasatospora sp. NPDC024654 | reverse complement strand
CCCTACGACCCCGACACCCACCAGGCCAACAGCAAGATCAAAACGACTCCCGAGACCACTTTGGCGGCATAGGGGTTGACTCAGGAAACTCATCGCGTAACCCCTTGGAACAGTGGTCCAGTTGTTTCCAGGTCTGTCCCCAGCGCGGGTCCCGCAGCTCGGCGGAGCGGTCAAGCAGCATGCCGAGGAAGTCTCGCAGTTCACGGGTGTCTGCCCGCTGGCAGTGGTCCGCCAGAGCGAGGATCGCCGCGGTCGCCGCGGCCCCTTGCGGTGCGGCCGCCCAGGACAGGCTCCTCGAGCCGAGGAACACCTTGGCTTTGCGGGATCCGACCTGCCTCAGCTGCTGGCCGACGTGCGCGTCCAGCGCCGGGGCGAGTTCGGGCGGCGTCGGCAGGTCGGAGTGGTGGGGCCATGCCTGGACGACCATGGTGGCCAGGACGAGCAGGTCGGCGAAGCTCTGGAAGCGTTCAGGGCCGTGGTCCCCGGGCTGGAGTCGGTCGAGAAGCCTGCGTTGCAGGTCTGCGGTCTGAGGGGTGAGCGTTGGCAGTTGTTGGTCCCGGAAGGGAGTGAGCCGGTCGAGCCGTCCCTGGCAGAGGCCGCCCTGGCCGGTCGTGTTCCGGCAGCGGCCGGGGTGCAGTTCCGCCGTGGCGGCGCCGTGGACCATCCGCAGGAACGGGCTGAGATAGCCGTCCGCGTGGATCGGCTTGCGGCAGTGCGGGCAGGTGTCGCGCAGGAACACGTTGTGCTCCAGGCAGGCGAAGACGATGGGCAGGTGCCACTGCCGTTTCCAGGGACCGCCGTGTCGTTGCTGGATGGCGGACCGGTCGCCGGCCAGGCAGCGCGGACAGCACCTTGTCGCAGCCGAGCTGAGCCAGGCTGTCCGCGGTCCGCTTCGCGGCTTGAACTGCCGGCGGTGGATCTCGTCGGCGACCGGGGGATACGTCTGCTGGTAGGGCAGTAGGGTCAGGTCCCGGACGGTGGCGGGCGCCAGCCGGACCGTCGCGGCGAAGGAGCGGGCCAGGTCGTCCGGAAGATCGGTCATGCTCGGCTGCCGGACTGGCCCGGCATAGCGGGTGAACTCCATGGGGGCGATGAGTCCGGTGCGGGCGGCCAGCCGCAGCGGCGATTCGTCCAGGCGGTGACCGAGTCGCAGGAGGTAGCCGGTCAGGCTCTCGTCGGGCAGCGGAAGCAGGCTGCGGGGCAGGACCTGCGGTGCCTGGGCTGTCCCGGTCATCCGGCCGCCGCCTCGGGGCCGTGGTCGTCGAATGCGCTGTTGCGGCGCTTGCCGCCCGAGCCCTTGCCGGGCTTGGGGCCGCCAGCGGGCTTCGGGGCGCCCTGCGGCTGCGGGGGATCCTCGTCGTCGCGGTCCTCCCGGCCGATCACGATCTCGTCCAGGAGGTTCTCGTCCAGCAGTTCCCGGCCGCTGTCCATGGCCTCCTGGGCTCCGTCGGCGATGAGTCGGGCGAGGATGCCGACGACGCCCTGGCTGCGGCGGTAGAGATATCCGGGCATCGAGCCCTCGGTGAGCATCCCCGGGCCGCCCTTGTGCAGCCGCAGATGCTCCTCGACGCCCTGGAGGTGGTCGAGGAAGTCCTGCATCTGCTGGTCGGTGCTGTAGCCGAAGGTGCCCAGCTCGACCATTTCGAACCGGCGCTCGGTCTGGGTGACCTCCAGTCCGTGGACGCGGGTGCTCTCCAGCGGCGGCATCTTCCACTGGCGCTTGTGCGGATCCCACTTGGCCTCCCGCAGCAGGCCCAGGCCGGGGATGTTGACGCCGGTCAGGATCAGGGTGACCTGGAAGCTCATCAGCGACCGGATCAGGTCCAGGACGTCCTGGTCGTCCGAGCGGTGCATGCGGAGCCGGTTGATGTCGTCGATTTTACCGACCGCAGGAGCTCGGATACCGGCTCTGAACTGCGACGATTCATAGACTACATGTCCGTCACGGTGACGGATGCCCTTCTCTGTAGCTCGTTTGAGTGGTGCCGCGGTGGAGCCCGGTGATGGTGGTGGTGGGTGGGTGGGGGGCACTCGTGGACGATGGATGAGCGTGATCACGATGCTGAGGCTTGCCGGAGAACCCGGTTGAGCCCTCGGGGCTGGCCCGACATACTCCCTGAATGACTGACTCCGGAGCCGAAGCCGCTGAGCAGGGATGGGACGAGCCCTGGTATCGCGTCCGAACAGATCGCTTCGAGGCGTCATTCCTGCCCAACGCGGGCGAACCTCTGGACACCGTCTGCAACGTCGACGTCGAGGTCGGTTGACGGCGGACGGTTCACGCTGGAGCGCGACCGTGTTCACGTTTGCCGAGGTCGAACGCATCATGGAGAGGTGGTCCAGTACTGGCGAGGCACTGGACGGCCGCTACTTCTGGTGCTCCGACGGCCTCGTCGTCCGGGATTCCGGGATCGACAACATGACGCAGGTGCTGGCCGGCCTCCTCGACTGCGGTGACTTCACGCAGGTTCTCCAGCGGCTCGACGACGAATGACTGTCCGGCTCCCATTCTGAAACGATCAGTAAGTCGACTGCCTGGAGTGGAGCCATCCCGCGCAAATTGGCGCTGAGGGGGAGCCGTATCTGGTCAGCTTGCTTGACATCCGTGGACGGTCGGCCCGGTCGGGGTGGATGATCCGGTCATGCCGACTGAAGAAGAGCTCGATTCGATGGAGGCGCGCATCGCGGCCGCATCCGTGGGTGTGTGGGTTCCCGTGCTGGAGACCCGCGGCGCGATCGGCGGAGCGAGCTGCATCCAGATCGCCCCGGCCACTGCCGTGGAGGACGATGAGATCTATCTCAGCCGGTTCATCAACGGAGAACAGGTCCAGGTCAGTCCGGACTCGCAACTGGATGCCGATCTCGCTTTCATCGCTTCCGCGCGGCAGGACATGCCCCGCCTGATCGCTGAAGTGAGGCGACTGCGCGCCCTACTGCAGGGGGACAGTGACCGGCGGCATGCCGCTTTCGTGGCGCTCCGCGAGCTCGGGCGAAGCCCGGACTACCGTGACCGGGCGGATGCCGGTCGCGGCCTGGCGGCCTTCGCCGACATGCAGGAGGCCCTCGGGCCACTGCTGGAGCTCGTGCTCGACCCGGGTGACACCTTCGTCACCCGGGTGACCGCAGAAGCCGTGCTTCGACGAATGGACAGGATCGGGCTGACGATAGTCGCTTCCGCGATGGCAGTCGCCAACTCCAATCACAGCGATTGGATCCACACCGCGATCGTCGACGTGTTCAGCATCTTCTCCGAGGACCGGGACAAAGCGCTGCAGCTGTGCGAGGAGATGCTGCAGGACGCTGACGACCGCGTTTCCCTGGGGGCCCGTCAGCTGCACGACATCCTGGCCGAGATCGACCCCGCTCTTCGCCCTGCATAGCGCGGATCATCCCGGCGGGAGTCGGGCTGGGCCTTCCCGCGGTGGCGGTGGGCATTGTCGAACAGAGCCCAGCCGTCGAATTCCTCGGCGGTGGGCCTGCCGGGCGTCCATCCCTGTTGGACAGCTTCGTCGAGCAGAACTCTGACGGTGCCGGGCTCATGAAGGTTCAGGGTCCTGCCGTCGCGGGTTCCGACGGTCCCAGACGGCTGGGGATAGCCGTCCGGGACGAGCCGGTCGGGGCCGTTCCGGAACCGGATTCTCAGGCCGCCGCGACCTTCCAGCGAGCGGATGACCAGCGTTTCGCAGCAGTCTTCGAAGGAGCCGTCGTCGAGCGCGCGGTGAGTGTGCCGCAGTGACCATAGGTAGGTCGTGTCGCCGATCGTGAGGCGACGCGTCCTCTTTTCGCTGCGAGCCATCCGCAGATCGTAGCGGTGGCCGGCAATCCGGGGTTCATCGCTGGCCAGGTCCGTCGTAGTAGCCCGGGCGAGCCAGCAAGACCGAGTTAAAGTAGTAGCCCTGCTCGTCTTCCGGGTCGTCGTCGCCCTGGAACGGACGCCAGAAGCTGAGAAGTAGGTCCGGCGCGACGAACGACGCGGGATCGTCCTCCGCAGCGACAATCGTGGTGATCTCGGACATGCGCGTCACGACGTCGCGGGCCGGCAGGCCGAAGATGTCGACGCCCTTGAAAGAGACGATGTCGGATGACTGTGATGGCCGCCCGAACTCCACGGCCTCCAGCCGGTCGCGTGTGCATCCAATACTGATCATCAAGCCGCTCGGTCGGAAGATGTGTTGTCCCGACCGGTCCGACGGGGAGATGGCCGTCGGTTCCCGCAGTGAATCCAGTGTGCTGTTCGCGGCCTGGCGCTTCATGCCGATCTGCAGGGGTCCGACGCCTATGGGTGGGGCGAGCTCGAAATGCATGCCCGCATGGTGTCACGGACAGTTGTCACCTGCGGTGGCGGTTGATCGATACGGTGTCGCCATGACTCAGGGCATAGTGCGCGTGGAGGATGGCTGGCGAGTGCCCACGTTTCGTGGGCTGGGTGTTGGGGAAATCGTCATCGACGACCGGCTCCGCCTCCGCATCGGGTCGAACGAGATCATGCTGTGCTCGTGGGCGGAGCTCGTGGCCGACGAGCGAGCATACGGGCTCTCGGCGTGGCCCCAGACGAACCTCGGCAAGGCGACTGAGCTGTTGCGTCAAGCCGTTGCCGAGGTCAGCGTCTCCGACCAGGGAGTCCTTCGGGTCCTGTTCGCGGGCGGATGGCGACTGACGGCGCCAGCCAATGATGAACGGTCAGCGTGGACGGTGACGCTCGGTGGCCGGGGGTTCCTCACCGCCAAGCCCGGGGGCGGGGTGACGGTGAGCGACTCCAGCTCTGGCCTCAGGTCGTAGTTCGGCCTTGCTCGATGATCTGGGCTTCGAGGTCGGCGACGCGGCGGTCCTGGAAGCGGAGGTTGGAGCGGGCGGCCTTCAGCCGTTCGTCGAAGGACCGGTTGTCGGCGGTGAGCTGGCGGACGCGCTGCTTGAGGGCGGTGTTCTCGGTGGTGATCTGCTGGATGGCCTCCTGGGTCCACTCGGCTTCCAAGTCGCGGACCTGTCCGAGGAGTTCCCCGATGCGGGTGCGCTGGGTGAGGATCTCGGCGTGGGCGGCCTTGAGGCCGTCCTCAGCGTTCAGGGCCCGCTCGCGCCAGGTCGCTTCGCGTGCCTGGTCCTGGTCGGTGACCATCTGGGTCCGGCGTTCGCCGGCCTCCGCCATCGCGGCGGCGACTGCGGCCCTGGCGTCGGGGTGGTCGTAGAGGAAGGTGCGGGAGACGTTCGCGCGGCGGGCGACGGCGGCGACGCTGACCTGGGTCTTCTCGCGGCGGAGCCGGGTGATGGCGTCGCGGACCCGTCCGAGGGCGGCTTCGGTTCTGCAGTGGCGGGCGGCCAGGGCCGCGGCGGTGCGCGGGTCGGGGACAGTGGTGGTCACGCGCATTGCTCCTGATCACGGTGGTGTCGTCGACCTGGTCCTGTTCGTCGTCGGCGGCCTGGGCGAGGTCGGCGGCGCGGAAGGCGGTGGACCACACGCGGTGGAAGTAGTCCTGGGGTTTGCGCAGGTCCAGGGCGAGGGCGTCGTCGAGCAGACCGAGGCCGGCCAGAGCGCTCTCCAGGCCGTCGATGGCGCGGGCGGTGGGTTCGAAGTAGCGATGGAGGTAGTCGGCGGTGGCGTCATCGGGGGCACCCTCAGCCAAGAGTCGCCACTGTTCGCGCTTGCGCCGCCAGTAGAGGAGGTCGGCGCCGGACAGGACGAACTTGTCGCAGTTGTGGCAGTCCAGGTTCCAGGGGCAGGCGCCGCCCTCGACGACGGGCTGGAAGGTGCAGAACCCGCCCTCGGCTGGGGTGCTGCGGCGCGACAGGTCGATCGCCAGGGCCTGGGCCTGCTCGCGGGTGAGCGAGGTGGCGTCCCCAGCCAGGAGTTGGCCCGGTTGGGCGGTGCCGGGGCCAGCAACCCAGATATGCTGGAGCACGTCCTCCAGATCAGTGCTGGTCAGATGCACGTAATGCTCGGCCATGCGGTCTGAAACCTGGCCGAGGTAACGGCGGATGTGGGTCAGTGAGGCACCGGCCCGCAGCAGATTGGTGGCCAGCGTGTGGCGAGCCTGATGGGGGACGGGCTGGCCCAGGTCGAGTTCGTTCACCCAGTCCCGGAAGCCGCGGTTGAACCACGTGTACGACAGCGCGGTGGTGCCGGCGGGGTTGCGGACCTTGGTGGCGAACAAGGCCAGCCGGGCCCGTTCGCTGCCCGTCGGTCGACGGCCGTGCCGGGCGACGAAGCGGTCCAGCGTCTTGCGCTGGCGCTCGGCGAGCAGGTCGTAGAGACGGTCCGGGATGCGGATCGCCACGTCGTAGTTCCCAACTTTGGTCTGGTCGTGCCAGAACATCGCCAGGCCGCCGTAGCGGCCGATGCAGTCCCAGCGCAGTTTCACGACCTCGCCGACGCGCCGACCCGTCACCACGATCGTCTCCCAGACGTCCCTCAATCCCAGGTCATCAGGGTCGTGGACCTCGGCGAGCCGGGTGAGGTTGTCCCCGTCGGCCAGGGCGCGGGCGACCTCGTCGGGGAACGGCCGACGGGCCCGAAGCGTCTCGTTCCCGGCATAGGGCATCGCGATGATGAACTCCCGGTCCAGCGCGAGCCGTTCGGCGGTCCCGTGCTCCAGCGCGTCGCGCAGGAGCTTGCGCACCCCGTTGAAGACATCGGTGCGGGTGACCTGGGTGACCGTCGAGGGCTCCCCGGCCAGTCCCTTCATCACCAGCGACGGCAGGCCGTTCTGTTCACGGTGCCGCTGGTCGGCGATGAACCGGGTCATGTGCTCGACGCGCAAGGCAGATGGGTCGTGGCCGCCGCTGGTGGCGTCGACCTCCAGGAACGCGCTGAGCTCGGTGCAGGCCCGGCGGATGCCGTCGATCGGCGCGGCGGTGCGCGGGCGGCGGGGTGAGCTGATCAGGTCGGCGGTGTAGTCCCAGAGCAGGTCCCGAAGCCAGCGCTGGGAGATGGCGGTGAGGTCGATGTGGCTGGCCCGGGCCGGGAAGCGGATGCCGAAGTGGTCGGTCTCGATGAACCCGGCCTCCCGTGCCTGCTGCGGGGTGAAGTAGACCAACCGCAGGTAGTGGAGCATCTTCTTCACGATCGCCGTGTGGAAGCGGGGGAAACCGTCCAGATCCAGGTCGGTCAGTGAGCCGGCGTCGCGCTCGCGTGCGAGGTTGACGAGCTTCTGGATCCAGTCCAGCTTCCAGATGCTGTGCCGGTCCTCCTGGGTGTGGGCGAACAGACCCCACTGGATCTCAGCCCGCAACAGGGGCCGCAGGCCGCACAGATTGACCTGCCCCGGCCGCGGTGCCGGGTCAACGGCCGCGCACCAGGCACGGAACGCGTTCTGGTCCGCGTAAGAGACACAAACCGGCTGCCCCTGTTTCTCGTAGCGCTGCCACCAGCTCGACGGGAGGGCCGCCCCTCCCGGACGGCGGTCGCGCATGTAGCGGTGCCGGTGCCAGCAGCACAGCCCCAGCGGGGACAACGCCAGCCCGGGACAGACGGTGACCTGGCAGTTCCCGTAGCCCTCGCACGGCTCCTGATCTGCCACCCACTGGTCGAAGTCCACCGACGCGTCTCGGACGGAGACCGAATACTTCCACGCGCCGTAGTGACGGATGCACAACCGCAGTTCGGTGCGCGGCGAGGTGGGTCGGTCGGGGCAGATCAGGCAGGACCCTTCCCGGTCGTACTCGGCGCGCGGCAGCGCCTCGGCGGTGGTGAGGAACTCCGCCCGGGTCGTCCCGGACGCCCGGGCCGTTCCCCACTCCTGGAAGTGCGTCGAGCAGAGGTCCAACCCGCTGTGCCGGGCCCGCTCGCACGCGTCGACCACACAGGCCCACTGGTAGACGCGGTGGCCCTGCGGGACACGGATGATGACGTCGCGGAAGATCGGGTCGAAGGCCGGGGCGCCGATCAGCGCAGTGAGGATCTCCAGCCGGTCGCGCCCTTCGCGGTCGGGGCGGTCAGTGTAGAGCGGCAGCAACGATTTCACGGTCACTTCGTCTCACCCCAGACCGCGCGGAGCGCGGCGTCGAAGGCCGGGTCGTGGACGTCGACATGTCCGTAGACCTCGTCGACCATCGTGGCCGAGGCCCACCCTCCGGCATCGCGGGCGATCAGCAGGTTCCCGTCCGAGGCGTCGAGAACAGCCGAGGTAAACGTGTGCCGGAATGCGTGGGGTTTCACGAGCCCCAGACCAGCGCGTTTCCCGGCTCGGCCCAGCATGCGGCGGGCCCCGACCGGAGCCCACGGCTGCCCGGTCCCGGGGCCGTGGAGCTGGACCAGGAGCATGCCGTGCGCGGCGGTGCCGCGCGGATACTCGCCGCCGGTGAGGTAGTCGAAGTAGGTGTGCACCATCGCCGGGCTGACCCGCTTGATCAGCCCGCCGGTCACCGTGCCGCGCTCGATCCGCCAGGGGTGCTTGGTCTTCGCTTCGGCCCGGTTCGGGTTGCCGGGCCGGTGGCAGACGTGAACGTGCGGGGTTCGGCACTCGCCGCAGGCCGCGTCCTCGCGCAGGTGCAGGTCCACCAGGTGCAGCCCGCAGAGCTCGCCGATCCGCAGCCCGCCGTCGGCCAGCCAGGTCACCAGCAGCCGGTCGCGGGCCGAGTTCACCACGGCCAGGAGCTTCTCCCGCGCGCCGTCGGGGAGCATCTTCGGGTGCCGGCGATGCGGCCCCGTCGGCGCGAGCGGGTTGGTGGGCAGCGTGTTCTTCACGTGTCCCAGGAACGAGCGGCGCCGGTCCGCCCGCGTGGGCAACCGGGAGGTGTCGAGCTTCTTGCCGAGCTCACCGTTCACGCCGAGGGAGGACTGGTGCAGGTAGAAGCCCTTCAGGCAGGCCGCTGCCGTGGACAGTGCGGAGCGGCCGTAGGGGCGCTTGCCGATCCGCCACGGCTCCCCGAGCGGCATGAGGACCTCCGCGCCGACGATCCCCATGTAGCGCTCAAGGTCCCTCAGCACGACCTTGTCGAAGGCCAGGCACTCGCGCTCCAGCCACCGCAGGTGGTCCACCAGGTAGTACGCGTAGGTCTTCTGCGTCCCCGACCCGTCGTGCAGGCGCAGGAACCGGTCCGCCTCCATGTGGATACTGCCCTCGGGCCAGACGACCGTCCACGACCGCCGCCCGTCCTCGCGATCGATCTGCTGGACCCTCAGGTCTCCGACCACCACTCGCCGTGCCACTTGTCCTCCGTACCGACTCCGGAACATGACGGGCGCTCCGGACACGGTCGGTAAACGAGCCCGCGACGCTCTGGTCACAGGCCCAGACGGACATCACGGGCGGCACTACCCGCGGTCGGTAAAGTCGATGACCAGCGCGCGGACGCCGTGGTCCTGGAGCGACTGGGCGACCTGGCGGATCAACTGGGGCAACGTGAGCCCCTTGGAGGAGGCGCCGAAGAACGCGAGGATGGTCTGGCAGAGGCTCTTCGGGGTGGCGGTGACGGGGGTCTGGACATAGACGACCGGCGCGTGCAGGTCGATCGTGCCCTCGACCGCGGTCGGGTTGAGCTGCTGGTGCAGGTCCAGCCACATGTCCTCGAAGAAGGCGCCGACGCTGCAGACCGTCGCGGTCTTCCCGTGGTTGCCCGAACCGCTGACCATGATCCCGGACAGGGTCGGGTCGTCCTGCTTGAGTGCGTTGCCGAGCAGGCGGCGGTGGATCAGCCGCGACACCTTCGCGGACATCGGAGTGTCCTGGATCGGCAGATTCACGTTCGTCAGGCGCCGGAACAGGTCGAAGTCCGTCCGCCGGTCCTCGGGGATCAGGCGCCACTTGGCCGCGGTCGGCATCGGCGGCGGGACCAGCAGCCCCCGGGTCTCGCGGAAGTGCTGCCAGCCGGCCAAGGTGTCCCGGGGCGGCCTGCGCTGGGTGATCAGGTGGGCGATCTGGGCCCTGGTCGGCAGCCCGTCCAGCGGATCGGGATTCACATGCTCTCCTCGGTGGGGGTGGGCTCCTCGCGCTCGGCGATGCTGGGCAGCAGGAACATCCCGCGCCGACGCAGGGCGTCGTCCAGCCGCGGCGGCGCGACGGGATTGCGCAGGCCGGCGGCCTCGCGGCGCTGACGGCGGGAGGCGTCGACGGCCCGGTGGATTGGGACCGGCTCCTCGACGGCGGCCGGCTCCGCCTCCGCGGGACGCCCGCGTTCGCGGTCGGCCCGTGCGGCCTGTCCGCGCTCGGCCTCGCGGGCGCGGGCCGTGCGCTCCCGCTTCCGGGACCTGGCCGCCTCCGCCTTCGCGTCGGCGATCTGCGTGGGCCACTGGGCGACCGGCATCGTCGCGCTCAGCAGGTCGACCAGCAGCGGCAACAGTTCCGCGTCCGACCGGGGAGCCAGCCCCCGCTGCCGGACAAGGCTCAGCAGTTCAGCGACGGTCTTGTCGGAGAACGCGGGGACCTCGCCCTCCGGCGGCAGCCCGGTCCATCGCAGTTCGTGCCAGCGGTCGGGGTCGTCCGGGTCTTGGAAGAAGACCTGGCGCCGGTCCCGCCGGTCGCTGTGGACGACCCACTTGCCCTTGTGCCTGCCCCCGCGGCTGGACCGGCCCCGGAACCGGTCCTCGTCCAGGACGTCGTTGAAGTACCAAAGCCCGAGGATCTTGACTCCGCGGCGGGGGTGGACCATCACGTGGTGCTTGCGCAGGACCTGGTAGTAGAGCTCGGGCTCGGGGACCTGCATGGACCAGCCGCCCTGCTGCATCGCGGCGGCGAACAGCGAGTTGGGGCTGTGGTTCTCGCCTGGCCCCCAGGCCGGCGCGTATTCGCCGAGCTTGTGGTTCATCCAGATCCGGACGATGAACGTCGCGATCACGTGCTCCATCTGCTCGCGCGTCAGGACCGCGTCAGCCTCCGGGTCCTTGCCGCGGTCGGCGACGTCGCTGCCGGTGCTGCCCAGCAGGTGCTGGAACAGCATCGTGTTGAAGGCCAAGAACGCGCGCTCAACGGCGAACTTGTCACTGGGGCGGAAAGCGCGGGGAGGAAGGATGTTGCGGCCCAGCACCCGCTCGGCCTCGACCAGGTCATGACTCTTGTAGGGGCCGCCGTGGTCGGTGGTCACCGTCTCCGGGGAGAAGAACGGCAGGGCGGCGACCTCGTGGCCGGCGAACTCGGTGACGATCTCCGCCGGGACCCCCGGGTAGGGCCAGGCCATGTCCTCGCCCCAGCCCTCGCGCATCGGCAGCGGCAACATCACGTCCCGCAGCAGCATCGCGACGTCCACCGCCGTGTCCGACTCCAGAGTCAGCCGGAACGCGGGCGCCGCGTGCGTGTAGAGGTCCAGCGCCAGGGTGAGCGTCGCGGAGACCGGCTCGGCGAACACCGAGTCCCGCAGCTTGACCGGCAACGGCGTCGAGTCCAGCGCGACCACCTGGCCGGGGCGATAGACCACCAGCCGCCGGCCGACCCCCGCCCGCTCGGCGGCCTCCGCCGAACGCGCATAGCGGGCCTTCGCCCCGCCGGAACCGAACCACTCCTGCCAGACCCGCGTCAGCGTCATCCGGCTGGGGATCTTCTCCGTCGGAAAGTCCTTGAAGGTCTCCGCCATGAACTGGTGCACCAGCCGGTGCCGGGCCGTCATAGGCATCGTGGACCGGTCGCTGCACTCGCGCTTGACCGCAAAGATCGCCTGGCGGACCTCTTCGGTGACACTGCGGTGACCGCCGCTGCGGCGGGTCCACCGCCCGTCCGCGCAGGCCAGCAGCAGACTCTCTCCGGACAACGCGGTGAGCGTCTCCAAGGTCCGATAACCCATGAACTGCAGGCCCAGCCTCGCGGCCTCGTGCCGGGGCAGGGCCTGGCACTCGGCGACCTTGGCGGCCCGGCGCTGGCCCAGCGTGGTTGTCGCCGGGTCGTATTCGGGCCGGGGCTCCCCCGGCCGGGCGCGGTCCGCGTGACCGTCGCGGAACCCGGTCGCCGTCTCCAGCACGTGCTCGGCCCTGATCCGGGCCCGCTCCAGCTGGTCGGGAGTCAGGTCCGCCAGGGACCGCGACTGCCCGGCCTCGGACGGCCGCGGCAGGGACGCCGGGGTGGCGACCGGACGGGCGTCCGGGTGGTGGATCAGCCAGCGGATCGGGCGGGTCTCGGTCCGGCCGTCCCCGTCCGAGAGCGTGAATCTCCCCGACTGCGGCTCGATCGCATCCACGGTCCACTCGATGCCGTTGAGCCGCAGCCGGCTGCCTGGCGCCAGGTTCAGCAGGCCCCGTCCGCCCGCCATCACAGCCTCCGGCGCTGCCCGAGCCAGACCAGCGAACCGTCGCAGAGCGGACGCGCCAGGTCGACGGCGAGACGGCGATGCCAGAGCAGATGCGTGGCGTGGGCCCGAGCCACCACCGGCAGGCTCGTGTTCTCCACCAGCTCACCGAAAGCCACCGGCCCCTGATTGACCTGGCTGATCAGCTGCCGCTGCAGACCCAGCTGGTCCTTCAGATGCCTGCGCTGCGAGGAAAGGTGGTCCAGGACGCTGTGGACGTGCTGGCGCCAGCCCGTCACCACGACGTACTGCCAGCCGCAGGACCCGGCCGCCTCCGCCGCCGCATCGAACTTCAGCCGGTCCTCCTCCTCGATCCGCCCGCCCGGACGGACGTCGAAGAGCACCATGCCGCCGGGCAGCACGGCCAGGAAGTCAGGGATGTGCTGGCCACGGCCCCGCGCATGGTCGAAGTCGAGCCGGAACGGCTGCGGCAGCACCTCGTGCGCGCCGAGGAAGTCCAGCGCGAGCAGGAGCCGTTGCTCCTCCAACGACTCGAACGCATGGTGCCGACCGGTCGACACCATGAACTGCAACCCAGGCCGGTGACCCTGGCGAGCCCTCCAGGAGAACCTGCGGACCGGCCGCGTGGACAACACGGGCACCGACCTCACGTCCCGCACCGGCCAGGCGACCTCACCGCCCTCCACCAACCAGGAAGTGGTCCACCGCCGGGTCCAGTCCCCACCCAGCGACAACCGCCCGCGGGCCGAGCCACCGCGGTACGGAGCGATCAGCTTCTTCAACGAGCACACATCGGAGCGGACAAGAGCCTTCGACTGCGACGTCGTCATAGACCAACGGGAGCACGACACCCCCAGCACCCACAGGCAATCACCGGACTTGTCCGTAACTCAACGTGACTTGACCGCCCTCGTGGCCGATCCCGCAAACAACGATGAGCATCCGCAAAGCAACACGAGCAGTCACATCAAGACCCCAATGCTTGAAGCCCTTGCTTCGGTTAGTAAACTCCCCCCATGATCGCCCCAAATGCCCCTGAAGGCCGGGACAAGATGGTTACCAAAGTCCCGCCGCAGCTCCGACGAGAGCTCAAGATTCGTGCCGCCACGGTCGGCGTCGACATCCAGGACGCCGTCACCGAAGGCATCAAGGCCTGGAAAACCGCCCCCAAGCCCCTCCCCCAGGTCGACACCGCGGGCGCGGCGTCCTTCTCCACCTACGTCCCCACCGACCTCCTCGCCGCGTTCCGGGACGACTGCTCGCTGCAGAGGATCCCCTACAACCAGGGCGTGGCCCAGGCCATCCAGCTCTGGCTCGACTCCCACCCTCTGCCCAAGCGCGAAGCCCGGGCCACCGGGGCACGCCGGGTCGCGATCGGCAACCAGAAGGGCGGCGTTGGCAAGACCGCCCTCACGGCCGGCATCGGCCAGGCTCTCGCCGAACAGGGCTTCAAGGTCTGCATGGTCGACTTCGACCCGCAGGGCCACCTCACCAAGCAGCTCGGCCACGACCACCTCTCACTCAAGGAGGACAGCCTGGTCAAGCACATGGTCGGCGAACCCCAGGGCGAACTGAAGGAGCTCGTCCTGCCCGTCGCAGGAGACGCCTTCGGCGACCGCCTGTTCCTGCTGCCGGCCTGCACCGACGGCTTCCTCCTCGACGCCAAGCTCGTCACCTCCCGCGAGGTCCGCGTCAAGGAGACCGCCCTGGAGAAGGCACTCGCCCCCCTCGAGAGCGACTTCCACTTCATCCTCATCGACTGCCCCCCGTCCCTCGGCTACGCCATGGACAACGCCCTCTACTACGCGCGCACCCGCGACGGCGAGGAGAGCGGAACCTCCGGGCTGCTCATCCCCGTACAGGCCGAAGACTCCTCGGCCGACGCCTACACACTCCTGCGCGAGCAGATCGATGCACTGTGTGACGACCTCGACGTCGAGATCTACGACCTCGGATTCATCGTCAACCTCTACGACGTCCGCAAGGGCTACGTCCTCACCTCTTCCCTGGAAGGCTGGAGGTCCATCGGCACCCCCGAGGTCATCGCCGTCGTCAACGACCGAAAGGAACAGCGCGAGGCCGTCCGAGGCAAGGCCCCCCTGCTTGTCTGGGCTCCCGACAGCGAGCAGGCGGACGTCATGCGCGACATCGCCAGGAGGATCACCGCATGAGCCGTGTGGCTGACCGCGTCGGAGCAGGAGCCTTCGGAAGCCTCGCCCGCAGCCCGCGCAGCGAGCGCGGCCGCGCGAAGGCACAGGCCGAGGGTGCCATCCCCGACTACGAGCTGATCCGCCTCAAGCTGGACAGCGTCGCCGCGTGCCCCATGAACCCGCGGCGCAACTACGGGAGCGACGAGGACAAGGCCGAGCTCGGCAACAGCCTCGCCCGCAAGCAGGCCACCGCCTGCGTGGCCGTCACCCGCGCCGCCTACCTCCAGCTGTGGCCGGCTCACGCAGAGATCATCGCCGAGACCGCCGAACACGTCCTTCTCAACGGCGAACGGCGCTACCGCTCGGCGCTCCACGTCGGTCTGGACGCCCTCGACTTCGTCGTCCGCGACGACCTGGCCAGCAGTCAGGCCGACTTCCTCGACTACCTCGTCAGCGAGAACGAGGACCGCGTCGACTTCGACATCATCGAACGGGCCCGCGGAGTCAAGCAGCTCCTGGACGCCTGCGACGGCAACGCCGCTGAGGTCGCCCGCCGCCGCGGCAAGGACCGCTCCTGGGTCGGCAACCAGGTCGCTCTCCTCACCCTCCCCGAGCGCATCCAGGATCTCCTCAGCTCCGGCGAGCTCGCGGAACGCTACGGCCGCCGCCTCGCTCGCGCCCTCAAGGAAAACCCACAGCTCACCGCCGACGAACTCCTCGAATACGGCGAACAGCTCAAGGATGAGGAGCGTGCTCAGCGCGAGGAGGACCGCCTGCTGCGGGCCCAGGCCAAGGCGGGCAGGATGTTGTCCGCGGACAACATCCCGGCTCAGCCCGCCGCGACGGGTCCGGATCCCGCCCCAGTGTTGTCCGCGGACAACATCCTGCCGGAGGCGGAGAACAGCTCGTCAGTGCCACTCGAACTCCCGTCGCAAGGTGGCAGGGACAGTCAGCAGCCTCGGCTCACTGCCGCCTCCCCTGCGCCGGTGTTGTCCGCGGACAACACGTCCCCGGGCCTGGAAGCTGACGGTCCCGCCGACAACTGAGGCTTGCAGATGGGGGTGACAGATAGTCAGTTCGGCTCTATGCATGGCGATCCGGGTCTTGTCGGGGTGAAGCCGCAGCCCGACCTCCTCCATCCTGTCCGCGAGGGCAGCCAGGGTTCAGGCTCAGCTCACCACTCCCGCTGAATACCCGAGGGTAACTCTTCGCTGCCAGTCGATCACATGGGAGGGGAACGGGATGAAGTGGGTCGCCGCCCAGCGCACCGCCGCAGCGCGCACCGACGACAGCCGCGCCCTGCCCGGCGCCGCCCAGGCCTGACCGGTTGGGCTGTCCGCCGTGCGGCACCCATGCGGATGTGGGCGACGCAACGCGTGGCTGGGGCTGGAGGGAATCTGTAACGTGGAGGTGAGGTTTTATGCACGGCGAGGTGAGATCGTGGTGCTGCCGATCGACGACCCGGATGCGGCGCTCTACGCGGTGGGGCAGGTCGCCGTCATGCTGGATGTCCAGGTGGCCTTTCTGCGCCGGCTGGACGAGCAGGGCGTGGTAGTGCCGGTGCGTTCCGCGGGCGGCCAGCGCAGGTACTCCCGCCGGGAGATCGACCGGGTCGCCGCCCTGGTGAAGCTGATCAGCGAGGGGCTGACCCTGGAAGGCGCGCGCCGGGTACTCGATCTCCAGACCCGGGTGGAGGAACTGGAGGCCGACCTGGACCGGACCCGCGGCAATGGACACGCGTCCGCGTAGCACCGGGCGGTGCCTCGCGCGACTGGGCGCGCCGGCGGGTTCCCGCCCGGGCGGGATTCAGGCGGCGGCAGGGGTGAGGTCGGCGCGGCCGAACAGGAGCGCGTAGCCGCGGGGCAGGCCTGCGAGGAGGCGGTCGGTGAGCCGCTCGCCACCGAGCATCGCGAGGCCGGCCAGGACGGAGGAGGCGTCCCAGCGGGCACTGGTGAGGCTGGTGTTCAGGGTCCGGGCGACCGCTTCGACGAAGGCGGGAGCGGCGACGGGTTCGGGCAGGGGGATCTGCGGGGCGAGGACCGCTCGGGCCCGCTCGGGGAGCGTGGCGGCCAGCTCGCAGCGTTCCTCGCCGGTGAGCTGGGAGCCGAGGACGGCCAGGACCGTGTCCAGGACGCGTTCGGCTTCCTCGTCGCTGGGTTAGCGGCCGAGTTGGCGGACCTGCTGGATCAGGCGGCGGTGCCGGGTCATGGGCGTGCCTTCCGGGCGGGCCGCCGCGGCACGGGCGGCGGCACGAAAAGGGTCAGGGTCGGTGGCCGGGGGCGGGGCGGCCGAACAGGACGTCGTAGCCGGGCGGAAGCTGGAACAGGACGCGCTCCATCAGCTCGTCGCCGGCGGCGTCGGCCACCGTGGACAGGACGGCCCCGATGTCCCACACGGCGGTCTTCTCGGTGGCCCCCTCGATCCAGGCGGCGGTGGCGCGCACGAACCGTTCGGGACTGAGCGGTTCGGCGGCCTGCAAGGGGTTCAGCAAGATCAGAGCGAAGGTCTCGGGCAGACGCGCCGCGAGCTCCGCGCGCACGTCGCCGACCAGATGGGCTCCGAGCAGGGCCAGCACGACGCGGGCCGCGCGGTCGGCGTCCTGAGCAATGTCGTACTCGCCGCGTTCCTGGACCCGGTCCAAGAACGTCTCCCATCGAAGAGTCACCGCGAATCCTCCCTTCGTCTCGCACCGTCCGGGGGTGCGGCGCACGCGGCCGGTCAGGGCTCGGCGGCCAGACGGCGGCTGAGGCCGGTGAGCTTGAGCAGCCTGGCCACCGGCCCGCCGACGCCGCGCAGGACCAGTCGCCCGCCGTGCCGGTCGGCCTGGTTACGGGTCTGGACGAGGACGCCCAGACCCGAGCAGTCCATGAACGTCACCTCCGACAAGTCGAGCACCACCTCCCGGTGCGCCTCAAGCGCGGCGGCCAGCCGGCGGCGAAGCCGCGGGGCGGTGGCGAGGTCGATCTCACCGCCGGCCCTCACCACGAACGGTGCCGGCCGCCCATCGCGCGTAGTGTCGTCAGCCGCGATTGCCCGCGTCCCACCGGGGAGTGCAGGGCCGGACGCGGTAGGGGTCGGCGCCGTCCCCTCGGGGGGTGCGGGCGGCGCGGAACGGCACAGGGACGCGGTCAGGCCTTGATCTCCTTGCGGCTTCCGCTGTGGCCGATGGCGATCTTGCGGGGCTTGGCCTTCTCGGCGACGGGGATCTTCAGCGTCAGCACGCCAGAGTCGTAATCGGCGCTGATCCCCTCCGGGTCGAGCGTGTCGGAGAGCATGATCTGCCGGGAGAACACGCCGAGCGGACGCTCGGACAGCTCCCACTTCACGCCCTCGCCCTCGTGGCGGGGACGGCGCTCGGCCTTGACGGTCAGCATGTTCCGCTCGACATCGATGTCGATCGCCTCCGGGTCCACCCCCGGCAGGTCGAAGCAGATCACGTACTCGTCGCCGGCGCGGTAGGCGTCCAGCGGCATCGGGGCCGGACGCGACCAGGTGCCGGTCGTGCCCAGGAACTGCTGGGTCAGCCGGTCCAGCTCGCGGAACGGATCGGTGCGCATCAGCATCGCGAAACACCTCCACTGATCGATGGGTGCCAGTGCGCTTCACCTGAAACCGTTCTCCATGTCATCCATCCGATGACAAACCACAAAGTCGCCAAAGGAGTGACATCGGTGGGAAAGCGGCCCGGGGCACCCGCCACCGGCGGCACACCGCCGGCCGGACCGGCGTCCTTCCTCGCCGCCGCCGCGGCGCTCGCCGCCATAGAGGAAGCCGTCCGTACCGCCCAGGACACCCACGCCACGACCCCGCCCACCACCCAGGCCGGCCCCGAGCAGGCACTGGCCACCCTGCTCCTGCTGCGCGAGCTGCGCACCGAACTCGCCGGTTGGGAGGCCCCGCTGGTGGAGACCGCCCGCGCCGCCGGCGCCACGTGGGCCGACCTCGCCCGCCCCAGGGCGTCGCCAGCCGCCAGGCCGCCGAGAACCGCTACCTGCGCCTCAAGCCCGCCACCGACCCGGGCGCGCCCACCGGCGCCGGACGGGTCAAGGCGGTCCGCGACCGGCGCGCCGCCGAACGCGCCATCACCGCGTGGGCCCGCGCGAACGCCGCAGACCTGCGCCAGCTCGCCACCCAGGTCACCGCCCTGAGCGACCTCGCCCCCGCGGCCCGCCCCGCGCTTAATGACCTCCACGCCACGCTCGGCGCCCCGGACGCCGCCGAACTTCTCACCCCACTGGCCGCCATCCGCCCCCACCTCGGCAGCCATCACCTCCGCATCGCCCACCACCTCGACGATCTCGCCCAGCACACCGATCAGCTGCGCCATGACAGCGACCAGCAGCGCGCCTGACCCCCTGGCAGCCGCGGAGGCGCGCTGGCAGCGGATCGAGAACCAGCTCGAAGCCGTCGGACGCCGGATGCGGACCGACAGCGGCGCCGCCATCGCCCCGATGGACGTCTGCCTCGCCCGCCTGGAAGCCATACGCGAAGCCCTCCGCGCCTCCTTGGCGAAGGACGAACAGGACATCGCACCGCAGTCCGGGGCCAGCGCGGTGCACAACACCGCCGGGTACTGAGGGGCCCCGCATGCGGACAACAGCGCGTTGGGAGAAACCCTTCAGCAGGCCGAGATGCCCGCGAGCCCGGCAATGTCGCGGCCTCACGACGGAGATCACCCGCCCCCGCCCGGTCAGCCTGACCGGGCGGGGGCGGAGACGACTCGGATCGCTATCCCCGGCGACGGCCCGGGTGACAACCCCGGGCGTACACCGGGAGCCCGCCGGGCCTGCCAAGGCTGCACTCGCCAGGCGGGCTGGCGGTGCACTGCTCAGCCGGTGATCTGCTTCTTCTCGCCGCTGCTCGTGATCTCGATCTTGCGCGGCTTGGCCTGTTCGGCTATCGGAATGCGGATCGTGAGCACGCCGGCGTCGTAGTCTGCCTCGATCTTATCGGCCGCGAGAGTATCGCCGAGGAACACCTGGCGACTGAAGACGCCGTAGGGTCGTTCGGCGACGACCATCTCGCGGTCCTCGATCTCCGGTGCCGGCCGCTCGGCCTTGACCGTCAGGACGTTCTGCTCGACGTTCAGGTCGATGCTCTCGGGCTCGATGCCGGGCAGGTCGAGGCGGATCAGGAAGGATCCGTCGCTCTCGTAGGCGTCCATCGGCATCGCGGCTGGCCGGGCCGTGGTGCCCAGCAGCTGCTGGGTGAGCCGGTCGAGCTCGCGGAACGGATCGGTTCGTATCAACATCACGGGTCACTCTCCTCGTGGGTCGGTGACAGCGATGAGGCTCTCGCGGGAGTCCACCCATCAGTCCATATACCTCTATTTCGGACATCTTGACAAGCACTGGCCAAGGTTCTATCCAGATCTAAGAGGAGGTTTGCCGGGGTCACCCGGGAGGTGGTCCGCCATGACCCGATCGCGAGACCGACGCGATCACTACGCGGTGCTGGGAGTGGAGCCCACGGCGTCCGCGCGACAGGTTACCTCGGCCTACCGCGCCCTGATCCGGCTGCTGCACCCCGACAGCCGCCCCGTCGAGCCGGGATCGGCGGAGCGACTCGGCGCGGTGGTCGCCGCCTACGAGGTCCTTCACGATCCCCAGCTGCGAGCCGCCTACGACGCCGAACGCGAGAGCGCCCGGCCTCAACCGGATACCGCCCGCGCCTCGGGCCGGCCCCCGGCCGCGCACCGACAGGTATCCGTCCGGGTCATCCGGGACGCCGGGCGCCCCGAGCCCACTCCCCCCGGAGCAGCGATGCGCCAGGGGGCCGAACCGCTCGTCCGGGCGGGCCCGGTGCGGATCGCACCGGCGGACGCACCGGCGCGATCACGCGATGATCCCCGCGACCTCCGGGAGTGGATACTGCACCGGCTATGGGAGGTGGACCCATGGCTGTGAACGGCAACGACTTCCGCACCGCCGTCGCCTGGTGGGACGGCCAGGCCACCGTCGCGGTCACGGGCGAGGTCGACCTCGCCACTGCGCCCGAGCTCGACCTCCGCGTCAAGGAGTGCCTGGCGCGCCGGCCCAGGCGCGTCGACCTCGACTTCGTACAGGTGCGATTCTGCGACTGCTCGGGCGCAGCCGTCCTGGAGCGGCTCCATCGCCAGGCGCAGGAGGAAGGTGTCGTCCTGAGAGTGACGGACGTGAGGGCACCGATCGTCGCCCGAGTGTTCGACCTTCTCGGCCTCACCGATCTGGTTGAGCCTCACCGTCGTGCCTGAACCCGGGCAGGCCTGCACGGGCCGCGTACCGCCGCGCTGCCACGACCCGCACACGCGGTCCAAAGCCCCGACGGTGCAAGAGCGGGGGACGACACAAGAGCGGGCCGCCGCTCCCGAGACCATCCTCCCGAGCCGGCGTTCAGACGCCCCGGACCGGCGCGGTGTAGACCAGCTCCGCGGCGAGGTGCTGCGCCCGGCGCAAGAGCGCGGACCACCAGCGACGCCCCCACCGGGGCCTGGCTCTGACCCGTTCCGGGCACTGACGCTGCGCACCACCGCGCCCGCCGCCCCCGAGCCATCCAGGCCGGGACGGCGGCGCGGTGGTGCGCAGCGCGGCGACCCGGCCGGCACCCCGACAGGAGGGCACCGTGCCCACCACCGCCCCGCACGCCCAGGACGCCCCCGTGCACGAGCCGTTCGCCCAACCCGAGCGCACTTTCCTCCAGGACAGCGCCCTGCCCGACGCCACCGACTGGGAGCTGGCCCGCATCGCGCTCGCCCGGCGCAGCTCCGCCGCCTACGCCGCCGACCCCCGGGCCGATGAGGCCTGGCGGATCGGCGAGGAGTTCACCGCCGAGGTGCGGGAAAGCCACTACGTCGCCATTCAGACCTGCGGCTGGCATGGTCACTGAGGGTCATCCCTGGAAGCGACCGAAAGCCGTTCAGTCGCTGTGCTGGGCTGCTGGAAAACGGCAGCTCAGGGGCCCTGTAGCTGGCAATCAGCGACTCAAGCGACTCAAGCTTGGCATTATGAGGACATTCCCGCGTGCGCGTGTGCGCGTGATACATACCGAGCTTGAGTCGCTTCGGTCGCTTTTCGCGCGACGTAAGGCGATTGACCTGCGGTTTTGTGCTGATAGCGGGCGCAGTGCCCGAAGCGACTGAGTCGCTGCCCACGCGGTTCGGTCGCTCCACTTCGGAGTTCGGCGTTTCGTGTCCGACCTTGAGTCGCTTGGGTCGCTTCGATCGCTCTGGCGGGGAAGTGCCCCCGGACCTGCCCGTTTTGGCCGGTCGCCACCGTAGGCACGTTGCCCGGCCCTCGCCCTCCTGGCTGGCCGCGTGTGCTGGCTGGCTTGCGCTCCCGGATCAGCTTCAGCTCCTGGGCTAGGCTGTGTGCGTCTGTACTTCGGCCTTGGGTCGCTTCAGTCGCTGTTGCCCGATCTTTAGGCTTCTGACCTGCAATGATGACGGCAGCGACTGAGCGGCGGGGAGCGTCTAGGGAGTGGTGGCGGACCGCTGGCAACCGGGAGGGGTATTTCGTGGCTCAGAGCAGTGCCGCCGGCTTGCCCACCCCGCTGGAGGTGGCCAGGTGGTGTGTCCGAGCCGGGTGGCCGGTGCACCCGTTGAGGGCCGGTCACAAGATCCCGGTGGGTAACTGTCAGGTCTGCCAGGTACGCGGCCACACCCACCACGGTTGCCCGTGCCTGGCGGCGGGCCGCTGGTGCCACAGTTTCCACGCCGCGACCTTGGACCCTTCGCGTGTCGAGGCATGCTGGGCCTCCGGCACGGGTTTTGGGGTGGCTGTGTCCTGCGGTCCGGCCGACCTGGTCGTCATCGATGTCGACGCCCACCCCAAGACCGTGCCCGCGCGCGACCGGATCCTGCCCGGAATCCCGATCAGTGGCGAGGTTGTCCTCGATGGGCTGGCCAACGGCTTCCACACCCTTGCCCTGCTGGCCGCACTGCGCGGAGCTCCCGATCCAGCGCTGGACGAGAACACCCTGCGGGTGTGCACGCCATCGGGCGGGCTGCACCTGTGGTACCGGGCCGAGGGCCGAGGATGGCTCTCATCGACCGGCACCGGAACCAGCCGCGCGCTTGCCTGGCAGGTCGATGTACGTGGCGTCGGCGGCTACATCGTGGCGCCAGGAACCGTCACCGCCGCGGGCACCTACCTCCCGCTCGGATCGTGCCGCACCCCGGCTCCGTTGCCCAGTTGGCTGGCTGCGGAACTCCAGCGCACCGGACACCTGCCCGACACCTTCGCACCCGCCCGGCCGCACCCTGCCCCGCCAGCGCGGGGCCGCCAGGCCGTGGTTGCTGCCGGAGGCGGCCGCAACCGTGCAGCCCGCACCCTGGAGACCGTGCTGGCCGAGGTCGCCAATTGCGCTCGGGTGCCGGAAGGGGCGGCATTCAGCGACAAGCTCAACCGGGCCGCGTTCACCGTCGGCGGGCTGGTTGCTGGCGGCTTCCTCCCGGCAGAAGAGGCGGAGCGCCTGCTGCTGCAGGCGGCGCTGGCTGCCCGGCCGGGTCAGGACCGGCGTTGCTCCCAGATCATCCGCGGAGGCATGAGCGCCGGTTCGCGCCGCCCCTTGCACCCAGGAGGCCTTCGATGACCGCGTCCGACTTCGACCCGGTCGCCGCGGCCCAGCAGATCCTCCAACAGCCGCCCCTGCCGGTGCCGGCCCAGGGCCAGCCCATGAACGGTGCGACCAGCCGCGGCCTGCTCCCCGACACGCTCACCGACCGCGGCAACGCCAAACTGTTCGTCGCCCTTTACGGAAGCGACTACCGTTACGTGCCGGGCATCGGCTGGTACCGATGGGTGGGCTACCGCTGGCAGATCGACGAGGACGACACCGTCGTGTGGGCGGCCGGCGAGATGGCCGAGGCGATCGCCCTGACCGACCCGCACGGGATGTACTCCACCACCGAGCTCCGCCGCCACCGGCGTCGGGCCCTGTCGACCGCAGGTATGAACGCCCTGCTGCTGCAGGCCAAGGCGGCCCCCGGTATGGCCCTGAACGCTGCCCTGCTCGACGCAGACCCCTACGCCCTGTGCACCCCCGGTGGCGTCGTCGACCTGCGCACCGGTCTGCTGTCGCCACCGGACCCCGCCCGGCATCGTCACTCCCGATCCGCGCTCCTCGCCCCCGAACCGATCCCCACCCCGCGCTGGAACCGGTTCCTGGAGGACACCTTCGGCACCGACCCCGAAGGCCGCGCCATGATCGGCTTCCTGCACCTGCTGCTCGGCTACTCCATCACCGGAGACGTCGGCGCCCAGGTGATGCCCTTCTTGTACGGCCAGGGCAAGAACGGCAAGTCAGTTCTCCTCGATGTCATGATCAAACTGCTGGGTGACTACGCGGACGCCGCTCCACCCGGCTTCCTGATGGCCAAGGCCTTCGACACCCACCCCACCGACCTGGCCGAGCTTCACGGCCGCCGAGTCATCGTGTGCTCCGAGTTGAAGGCCGGCGACCGCTTCGACGAAGCCCGCGTCAAGCTGCTGACCGGCGGCGACCGCATCAAGGCCCGACGAATGCGCCAGGACTTCTTCAGCTTCGACCCGACCCACAAGCTCTGGCTGCTAGGTAACCACCGCCCTGAGGTCGGCACCGGCGGCTACGCATTCTGGCGCCGCATGCGCCTGATTCCCTTCGAACGCACCGTCTCTGACGACCGCAAGGTCGACAACCTCGCCGACGTTCTCGTCACCGAGGAAGGCCCCGGAATTTTGGGCTCTTCGCTCGCATGTGTGGGTCGGTTCGTGTCATGAGATAACGAACGCCGCACCCTGCGTAGGTTTCTGATTGTGATGATCAAGAACCTGCG
>NZ_JBVHLF010000092.1:0-24541 GCF_055559155.1 Kitasatospora sp. NPDC024654 | reverse complement strand
ATCATGAGGCAGATGCACGGCCGAGCCGGGTTTGCCCTGCTCCGCCACCGCATCCTCCTCCAGTGATCACTACACAGCGCTACCACCGATTACGGGCCAGGGCCGTTCAAAGTACAGACCCTCCACCGAGAGCACAGCATCCGACCTGTGGGTTCCCCCCGGAACTCCTTCGGTTTGCCTGAACCCACGGGCCTCAAGGGTGTCCTTAACGATCGTGTCACTGTCCCCAACTGGTGCTGGTGACAGGATCGTTAAGGACACCCCAAATCCTTGCGGGTGGTGTCGGGCCGCCGTTAGCGTCGTCTGGTCGGCACGGGGGACTCGGCTGCCGTGCGGCGTATGAGAAAAGGGGGACCCATGAGGGGCATACGCAACACCAGGGCACTGCGGCGGTGCGCGACCGTGGCGACGGCCGCTGGGGCGGCGCTCGCCCTGTCGCTGGGCCTGGCCACGTCCGCGTACGCGTCGGGGAAGTACATCGACCTCAGCGGCAACGTGGTTTTCTACGAGAACCAGCCGCACAGCTGGCCGTCCGCGACCGTGCACCTGGACTGGCAGACCGACGGCAACCTGGTCCTGTACTGCAACAACGGACGCGCGATCTGGGCCAGCAACACCCGCTACCACGGTGACAACGAGTTCGTGGAGTTCACCGGCGGCCACATCGCGATCTACGCCCACGAGCTGTCGGGAGGGCAGGAGGGCTGGTTCTGGCAGTGGGGCGCGTACGGCGCGAACTACCTGTCCTTCGCCTACGTGCAGGACGACAACAACTTCGTGATCTACAACGCGGGCGACAGCGTGGCGTGGGCCAGCAACACCTACCACGCGTGCGGGTGAGACCGGGCCTGATCGGCCGGCCTTGAACAGCTGTGCCCACCGGACGCCGATGGTGTCCGCGAGGCACAGCTGTGTCGTTCGTGAAGTTCCCCCCTGCGCTCGGACACTCTCTGTCCACGCCGCGTGGGTGTGACCTTGCTGGTGCCGCCGGCGGATCTCGGCAGACCGTTTTCCGCAAGCCGAGCAGTGACCTGGTCAGCCCGTTGCTGGTCATCGACGTCGCCACCACCTGGCCCTGCGGCCGCCTCCTCACCTCCGACGACCTCGGCGAACCCGGCGCGGGAGCCCTGCCACTCCTCACTCCGGCCAGCCAGGTCCGCCACACCACCGCCGTGCTCGCCCACACCGCGGCCGCCGGCCGACCGGGGAAACCGGCGCTCCACGCCGACCCGCGCCGCCTGCTCGCCCTCCACCCCGACACCGCGAACAGAGCCCCGTGATCATCCAGCTGGCCGGGCTGCCCGGTGTGTTCGTACAGGGTCTAGAGGATTCCCGCCTCGCCCCTGCCGGAGACGGCGGCGCGGGAGAGCGCGTCGTGGATGGCGAGCCGCGAGCCGCGAGGCCAGGGCGGAGGCGGTTCTCTTGCCGAGGTCGATGGTGGGTGAGCCGTCCGCGGGCTCCGGCAGGTTCCCGGTATCGGACAGGTTCCCGGTCCCCGGCACGTCCTCCGAACCGGCGGCCGGCTCGCCCCGGCGCCCGGTGAGGCGCGCGAGGACTATCCCGGTCTGCTGCGCGAGCAGATCGGTCAGGGCGGTCTCATCAGCCGAGGGGGTGGTCAGGGAGCGGACGACGGGATAGCCGAGGCAGGTTTCCCGGTACCGCAGCGCGATGGCCCGTGCCCACGGCCCGCCCGGCTCGTGGAGGTTCTGGCTGCGGCCGTCCAGAGCGTCGATCCGCTGGTCGAGCCACTCGGCGGCCACAGCTTCGGCCGCTGCTTCGGCGGGGGCTTCGCCGTGGGGAAATCACCGCTGGCTCCCGCACCGCCGGGGCCCCTGGCCGGGCGCCGGCGGATGCCGCCACCGGGCCCGGTGGGCAGCGTCGCGAAAGACCGTGATGGACGGCGTATGCCGCCTCGGCGGTGAACGGGCCAGTGGCGGTGATCGCCGCCATGGCCCCCCACAGCACCTCGCGCTCGTCGTCGCCGTCGAGCATAAGTAGCAGTGCGTGTCGCGCGGCCCTCAGTTGGGATTGGAGTGGAGGGGCCCGGCGGTCGGAAGCGGAACGGCGTCCATCGCGGGTCCATTCGTGGCTCGACTGTGGCTGCGCACTGTCGACGCCACGCCGTTCGGCATGGGGTCTCACCTGTGAGCTGTGCCGCATCCCGTCCTCGCGGACTGATTGGACGGCGCGGTTTGGTCACGCCGGGGCCAGGAAGCGCGCCGCGTACCGTGCGACGCTGCGAAGGGGGGCAGTGGGCGCTGCGCGGCATTGCATGCCCTGGCAGCCCGCCGATCGGTCCCGTGTCGCGACGGAGGAGATTCCCATGGCGAAGGCAGTCGGCATCGATCTCGGTACGACCAACTCGGTCATCGCGGTCTGGGAGGGCGGTGGGCCCGCTGTCGTCCCGAATGCCGAGGGGGCCAGGACGACCCCGTCGGTGGTCGGCTTCTCCGATGACGGCCAGCGGCTGGTAGGACAGCTCGCGCGCCGACAGTCGATCCTCAACCCCAAAGGCGCCATCACCTCAGCGAAGCGGTTCATCGGGCGTCGCTACGACGAGATCTCCGACGAGGCCAAGGCGGTCTCCTTCGACGTGGTCGAGGGGCCCGGCGGGGTGGCCCGCTTCGAGGTGAAAGGCAAGCAGTACGCGCCGGAGGAGATCAGTGACCTGCTCCAGGACGCCACCCAGGCCGGGAGAGATCAAGCCCGAGGTGCGGGCCCTGGTGATGACCGAGCTCAACAGCCATTTCCGTCCCGAATTCCTCAACCGGGTCGACGACATCGTCCTCTTCCACCCGCTCGGGATCGCCCAGACCGAGCGCATCGTCGATCTGCTCCTCGCCGGGCTGCACGACCGACTCGCCGAGCAGCGCATCACGCCCGTCCTCACCGAGCCGGGCCGCCGGCTGATCGCGAGCGAGGGCTACGACCCGGTCTACAGGGCCAGGCCACTACGCCGCTTCATCTCGCACGAGGTCGAGACCAGGATCGGCCGCGCGTTGCTCAGCGGCGAGGCACGCGACGGCGTGACCATCCTGGTCGACGCCAGGGACGACGCACTGACCGTCACCCTCCAGGACGAGCCGCGGGAGCCGTGATGAGTACTTCTCCGGAAGGCCACACCGACCGCAGCGGCCGTGACGGCACCGCCGACGGCGCCGAGACCTCGGTGCGGACGGTCGCCTGCGCCAGCTGCGGCCGGACCAATCGCGTCCCCGCCGCGGCACAGGGCAGCCCGCGCTGCGGGAATTGCCGTTCTCCGCTGCCGTGGATCGCCGAAGCGGGCGACGCCGACTTCGGGGAGGTCGCCGAGCAGGCGAGCCTGCCGGTGCTCGTCGACCTCTGGGCCACCTGGTGCGGTCCCTGCCGCATGGTGAGCCCCGCCCTCGAACGGGTCGCCAAGGACCTGGCCGGCCGGATCAAGCTCGTGAAGGTCGACATCGACAAGTCGCCCGCCCTGGCTCGGCGGTTCGAGGTCCAAGCCGTACCCACCCTGCTGATCCTCGACCACGGCAGACCCATCGCCCGCCAGACCGGCGCCGCGCCCGCGAACGCGCTGCGCCAATGGGTGGGCGAGTCGCTGTCGGCGTCCGACGGACCGGCCGATCCCGCCCCCCGGAGGCCGCGATGACCGATCTTCCCGACCCGCACCTGTCCATGGTGCGGCCCGTGACGCCCAGGACGCCGCAGGGCTGCGAGGACTGCCTGCGCACGGGGACACCGTGGGTGCACCTGCGCCTGTGCCTGACCTGCGGTCACGTCGGCTGCTGCGACTCCTCGCCGATGCGGCACGCCCGCGCTCACGCGGCGGCCGACGCGCACCCGATCGTCCGGTCGTTCGAACCCGGCGAGGACTGGCGGTGGTGTTTCGTGCACGAGGCGATGGTCTGAGCCCGGCGAGCTCGCCCGGCGCTTCCTTCAGCCTGCTGCCTCTGCGCTTGCTTCCGCCGCTGTTCTCCACCGCTGCTTTCCACCTTGGCCGCTGTTTCCGACGAAGGGAGTGAACCGTGTCGATGCCGACGCCGACGGCCGACGTCCACGGCGCGTACCCGCAGCTGACGGACGACCAGATCGCGATCCTGAGACCGTGCGGACAGGTACGGCAAATCCGCGAGGGGGAACAGCTCTTCCGGGCGGGCGAACCCAGCGAGGAGTTCTTCGTCGTCCTTAGCGGCACGGTGGCCGTGGTCGAGGGCCAGGACGACCAACAGCACGTCATCCAGTTGCACGGTCCGCACAGCTTCCTCGGCGAACTCGGCGTACTGGAAGGTCAGACCGCCTTCGTCAGCGCAGTGGTGAACAGACCCGGCGAAGTGCTGGCGGTGGGTTCGGCTGCCCTGCGCGACCTGCTCAGCCGCGAACCCGCACTCGGCGACGTGATCCTGCGGGCGTACCTCCTGCGCCGTACGATGCTGGCCGGCACGGGCATGGGCTTCCGTATCATCGGCTCCGCTTTCTCCCCCGACACCCGGCGGCTGCTGGAGTTCGCCGCCCGCAACCGCCTCCCTCACCGCTGGGTCGATCTGGAGAAGGACACCGAGGCCGAGGCGCTGTTGATGCGTCTCGGTATCGCTCCGGAAGAGACCCCGATCGTCTTCTGGCACGACTACCGGGTGCTGCGCAATCCCTCTAACGTCGAGCTCGCCCAGGTCATCGGGCTGCGGACCGGAACCGCCGCGAAGGCCGTCTGCGACCTGCTCGTGGTCGGCGCGGGACCCGGGGGCCTGGCCGCCGCGGTGTACGGCGCCTCCGAGGGGCTCTCCACCGTCGTCCTTGACGCGGTGGCGACCGGCGGCCAGGCCGGTACGTCCTCCCGGATCGAGAACTACCTCGGGTTCCCCGCCGGGATCTCCGGCATGGAGCTCGCCGAATGCGCCGTCGTGCAGGCCAACCGGTTCGGCGCCCGGATCGTCGTCCCCGCCGAGGCCGCCGGACTCGAACAGCGCGACGGGGCCATCGTGGTGCGGCTCGCCGAGGGCGGCACGGTCGCCGCCAACAGCGTGGTGGTGGCCACCGGCGCTCGCTACCGGCGACTGACCGCCCCCGGCGTCGAGCGGTTCGAGGGGATCGGGGTCCACTACGCCGCCACCCTCTGGGAGGCACGGGCCTGCCGCCTTGACACGGTGGCTGTTGTCGGCGGCGGCAACTCCGCCGGCCAGGCCGCCCTGTTCATGGCGCGCGAGTCGCCCGCCGTCCATCTGCTGGTCCGCGGCGAAGACCTGGGCCACAGCATGTCCCGCTATCTGATCGACCGGATCGAGCGGCACCCCCGGATCCATGTCCGACTGCATACCGAGGTCCAAGAGGTCACCGGCGAGGACCGGGTCGAAGCCCTCGTCGTCCGGGACAACCGCACCCGCGAGCAGCAGGTGCTGGCGGCCCGTGCCCTGTTCATCTTCATCGGCGCGCGCCCCGCCACCTCCTGGCTCGCGGCCGCCGTCACCCTGGACAGACGCGGCTTCATTCCGACCGGGCAGGACGTGGACCATCCGGCAGAGAACCTCTGGAAGCCCCTGGCCCGCACCCCACTCGCCCTGGAGACCGGCCTGCCGGGCGTCTTCGCCGTCGGCGACGTCCGCAGCGGCTCGGTGAAGCGGGTGGCCTCCGCGGTCGGCGAGGGCGCCATGGCCGTCCGCCTGGCGCACGAGCACCTCGGGGAGGTGAGACCAGCCGCCACTCTATGACCTCAGCCCATCCATCGACGCGAGAAGGTGAAATGCCATGCCCGTCATGGGTATTCCCAAGTTCGAGCGCTTCTTCCGCGCAGCCGCCGGACTCGACGTCAACAAGAACGACCTCAAGCGCTACAACGACTTCGTGGACGCCAAGCTCTACGACCTCTTCCTCATCGGCACGGCCAACGCCAAGGCCAACGACCGGGACATCATCGAGCCGCAGGACCTCCCCGTCACCAAAGGCCTGCAGGAGAGTATCCACGCCTTCAAGAAGCTGGAGGAGGGCATCGAACTACGCCCGCTGCTCGACCAGCTCGCGGCCCGCCCCGCCCTCGGCATGGAGGCCGCCGAGGACACCCAGCAGCGGCTGCCCGACCTGGCCGGCGGCCTCAGCGTCGCCCTGGCCCGCGCCCTCAAAATCATCGCCCTCGACACCCGCAGCCCCTCCACGGACCAGTGGGACGAGGCCTTCGAACTCTTCGACCTGCTGATCTGAGCGGGGCATCCACTGGGCTGGCGGTTCCGCCGGCCCTGCCGGGTCCTCGCGGGTACCGGAGACGATCAGCAAGGTCCCCATTCCGCAAGTACCAATAGCCTTACTTGCCGATATTCGGCCAGGGCGATGCTGTCGGGCCATTCCATGCCGGTGACGGTGGTGATCACGATCAGGTCGGACAGGTCGGGTCGCAGGCCGTGGGCGACCGGATCCTCCGGGAACCGGACGAGGATCTCGGTCGAGTCGGCGCCGAGCCATCTGTCCCATGTTCGGAGGTGTTGCAGATCGGTCGCACCCCGAGACGAGGGTTCGCGCTCGGTATTGTGCAATGCTCATCTGACGAGCAGTCAGATAGAGAGGACTTCGATGGCAGAGCAGTTGTACGCGACGCTGAGGACTAACCTGGGCGACATCGAGATCCGGTTGCTGCCGGATCATGCACCGAAAACCGTCAAGAACTTCGTGGAGCTCGCCAAGGGGGAGCGGGAGTGGGTCAACCCGGAGACGGGGGTGAAGACCACGGACAAGCTCTACGACGGCACGATCTTCCATCGGGTCATCAGCGGCTTCATGATCCAGGGGGGTGATCCGTTGGGCAACGGCACCGGTGGCCCGGGGTACAAGTTCGGGGACGAGTGCCACCCTGACCTGGCGTTCACCAAACCGTACCTGTTGGCCATGGCCAACTCCGGCCCTGGTACGAACGGGTCGCAATTCTTCATCACCGTCGCGCCGACAACGTGGCTCACCGGCAAGCACACGATCTTTGGCGAGGTCTCCAACGACGCCAGCAAGAAGGTCGTCGACGCCATCGCGGAGGCGCAGACCAACCCCCGAACAGATCGGCCGGTGAACGACGTGCGTATCGAGTCAGTGGTCATCGAAACCCGCTGAGAGGCACGCGGTGGGCGGTTGGTCGGCGGCTTGCCGCCCACGCAAAGTTCGTGCAACGCGCTGAAGTCGGCCCAGACCGGCGCCCCAGCACAGGACGGTGGTGCCGCACGGTTCGGGCTCGGGAAAGGCATCGGCGGTGAACAGGCTGAGCTGACTGGTGGTCATGGCGAGCGCGCTTCATGGACGCGGGCCGCCGGCGGCGTCTGCCGTCGGCGGCCCGGGGGCGGTTCGAAGGGAAGAGGGGCCCGGTTGGCGTTGCCGGCCGCCGCGGGGCCCGGTCGTTCAGCGCAGCGCGGCGAGGGCGAGCAACGCGAGGTCGATGCCGCAGCGCAGCCGGACGTCCACACGCTCGCGGTCACTGCCGGCCAGGTCCGGCGCGAGAGGCGGGCTGCGGCCCGGGGCACAACACGGCCCACCTTGCCCAGGCCGGCGCCCGCGTGATCGGCGTGGACAGGTCGGCCGGAGCTCGTGCACGCCGTTACCCCGTCCGCCGCCGCGCTGGCCCCTGACCAGGCGGGCAAAGGGTCCACTGGACGAGAGGGCGATGAGCCGTCGACATGCCGTCCCCGCCCGGAGTTCCCAGGAAGGGAGCAGGTTCCGTGGACTTGACCATCTATCCAGTACGTGTCGCGCGCAGGGCTCTCGAGATCGCCGATCGGGGCGTGTTCGCTGCCGGGTTCCTCCAGCGGGCAGACGCTGCGGCCCTGCCCGCCATGCCGGCGATCAGGGACATCAGGAACCCGCACTACCTGACCGACCTCGGCGTGCGCGAGTTCAAGGACCCGACGGTGTTCTTCGAGGCCCATCTGGCACTGAACCAGGAGCTGTGCGAGGTACCCCGCGACGACGACGCCGATGCCGGGTACCACTCCTGGGTGGCGGCATGGGCCGGCGGCGACCTTGCGGAGTCCCGTCTGTGCGCGCTCTTCGAGACGCTGGTCGGATTCGTCGGGGGCTGGCCCGGAGCGCTTCGCCTGGCTTCGCAGGCTCTTGTGCCTGCTTATTGTGAGCGCTAACATCTCTCTGGTCCCACGGGCCGGAGCGTGACGGAACAGGTCAACAGCCCTGCGCGCCCCGCTCCTTACCGTGCCGCCCACCCCGCCGGCCGGATGGCGGCCAATTCCCGGCCAGTCCGGTGCCGGTGGTGGTGGTTCCGCGCCTTGTGGGGGGTCAGGTGGCGAACTCCAGGCCCGCCGCCGATCAGTCGGCGGTCCGTTCGGCGGCCGGCCGCCTTCCACCCCCCCGCCACGTACGAAGGACGAAACTGTGACCGAGACGATCTCCGCCCTGGCCGCCGGCGCTGCCGGCCAGGGCGATCGCTACGTTGTGGGCATCGACTTCGGGACTCTCTCCGGCCGGGCCGTGGTCGTCCGGGTGCACGACGGCGAGGAACTGGGCACCGCCGTCCACGCCTACCCCCACGCCGTGATCGAGGACCGCCTTCCGGGCACCGGCCGGCCCCTGCCACCCGACTGGGCGCTGCAGCACCCGGAGGACTGGCGCGAGGTGCTGCGCACCGCCGTGCCGGCGGCCCTGGCCGCCGCCGACGTCGATCCCGCCGCCGTCATCGGCATCGCGACCGACTTCACCGCCTGCACCGTGCTGCCGGTACGGGCCGACGGCACCCCGCTGGCCGAGACCTCCGAGTGGGCCGCCCGCCCGCACGCCTGGCCCAAACTCTGGAAGCACCACGCGGCCCAGCCACAGGCCGACCGGATCAATGCCCTGGCCCGCGCCCGCGGCGAGAAGTGGATCCACCGCTACGGCGGGCGGATCTCCGCCGAGTGGCAGTACGCCAAGGCGCTGCAGGTGCTGGAGGAGGACCCGCGGGTCTACGCCGCCTGCGAACGCTGGATCGAGGCCGCCGACTGGATCGTCTGGCAGCTCACCGGCACCGAGAGCCGCAACGCCTGCACCGCCGGCTACAAGGGCATACACCAGGACGGCGGCTACCCGGGCGAGGACTACCTGGCCGCCCTGCACCCCGGGTTCGCCGACTTCGCCCGCACCCGCCTGGAGCACCCGCTCGCCCCGCTGGGCTCCCGGGTCGGCTCGCTGACCGCGCGGGCCGCCGCCTGGACCGGCCTGCCCGAGGGCATCGCGGTCGCCGCCGGCAACGTGGACGCCCACGTCGCCGCCCCCGCGGCCCGAGCCGTGGACAACGGCCAACTGCTGGCCATCATGGGCACCTCGACCTGTCACGTCGTCAACGGCCGGACCCTCGCGGAGGTCCCGGGCATCTGCGGCGTGGTCGAAGGCGGGATCGTCGACGGTGCCTGGGGTTACGAGGCCGGGCAGAGCGCGGTCGGCGACATCTTCGCCTGGTGGCTGCGCCAGGGCCTCCCCGACGGCTACGTGCAGGAGGCGGAGGCCACCGGCGAGGACCTGCACCAGCTGCTCACCCGTAAGATCGCGGACCAGCCGGTCGGCGGCCACGGCCTGGTCGCACTGGACTGGATGGGCGGCAACCGCTCGGTTCTGGTGGATCACCACCTGTCGGGCGTCATCGTGGGCCTCACGCTGGCCACTCGGCCCGAGGAGGTCTACCGGGCCCTGCTGGAGGCCACCGCCTACGGCACCCGCGCGATCGTCGAGGCCCTGGACGAGGGCGGGGTTCCGGTCACCGAGTTCGTGGTGGCCGGCGGGCTGAAGAAAAACCCCCTGCTGATGCAGATCTACGCCGACGTGCTGCGCCGCCCGGTCTCCCTGGCCGCCTCCGAGCAGGGGCCCGCGCTCGGCTCCGCCATCCACGCCGCGGTCGCCGCCGCGGCCTACCCGGACGTGCGCACCGCCGCCGCCGTCATGGGCCGCGTCGAGCGCCACGCCTACCTGCCCGACCCCGCGCGCGCCGACGCCTACGACGCCCTCTACGCGGAGTACCGGCTGTTGCACGACCACTTCGGCACCGGCCCGGACAAGCAACTGCACCGCCTGCGCGCCATCCGCAACGCCACCGTGAGCGAGGCCCGCGAGGCCTCCAGCGACTCGAACTGCGAGGTTGACCGGCCATGACCGATGCCATCGAGCTGATTCGCCGTCAAGTCAGCGACCTGCACCAGCAACTCGTCCGCTACGACCTGGTGGTCTGGACGGCCGGCAACGTCTCCGGCCGGGTTCCCGGCGAGGACCTGTTCGTCATCAAGCCCAGCGGCGTCCCGTACGAGGAGCTGACCCCGGAGAACATGATCGTCTGCGACCTTGACGGGAGCGTCGTTGCTGGCGAGCACAGCCCGTCCTCCGACACCGCCGCCCACGCCTACGTCTACCGGCACCTGCCCGAGGTCGGCGGCGTGGTGCACACCCACTCCACCTATGCGTGTGCCTGGGCCGCCCGCGGCGAGGCCGTCCCCTGCGTGCTGACGGCGATGGCCGACGAGTTCGGTGCCGAGATCCCCATCGGGCCGTTCGCCCTGATCGGCGATGACTCGATCGGCCGCGGGATCGTCGAGACCCTGCGCGGCCACCGCTCACCCGCCGTCCTGATGAAGAGCCACGGCGTCTTCACGATCGGCAAGGACGCCAATGCCGCGGTCAAGGCCGCCGTGATGTGCGAGGACGTCGCCCGCACGGTCCACATCTCCCGCCAGCTCGGTGAGCCGCTGCCCATCGCCCAAGCCGACATCGACAGCCTGAACTTCCGCTACCGACACGTCTACGGCCAGCAACCCGCTGCCCGCTGAAGGAGCAACCCCCAGTGACTGAAGTCTTCTCCGGGCGTGAGGTCTGGTTCCTCACCGGCAGCCAGGGCCTCTACGGCGAACAGACGCTGCACCAGGTCGCCGAGCAGTCCCGCGAGGTCGTCAACCAGCTCGTCCGCGCCGGGATCCCGGTCCGGCTGATCTGGAAGCCCGTCCTCACCGACGCCGCGTCGATCCGTCGGATCTGCCTGCAGGCCAACGCGGATGACTCCTGCGTCGGCCTGATCGCCTGGATGCACACCTTCTCCCCGGCGAAGATGTGGATCGCCGGCCTCGACGCGCTGAGCAAGCCGCTGCTGCACCTGCACACCCAGGCCAACGCGCACCTGCCGTGGGCGACCATCGACATGGACTTCATGAACCTGAACCAGGCCGCCCACGGCGACCGCGAGTTCGGCTACATCCAGTCCCGCCTGGGCGTCGCCCGCAAGACCGTCGCCGGCCACGCGAGCGACCCCGCCGTCGGCGGCCGCATCGCCGACTGGGCACGCGCCGCCGCAGGCCGGGCCGAACTCGCCACGCTCAAGCTGGCACGCTTCGGAGATAACATGCGCGACGTTGCCGTCACCGAGGGCGACAAGGTCGAGGCACAGCTGCGCCTGGGCGTCTCGGTCAACACCTACGGCGTCAACGACCTGGTCGCCGTCGTGGACGCCGTGGCGGACGCGCAGATCACCGACCTGATCAAGGACTACGACGACCTCTACCGCCTGGCTCCCGAGCTCCGCGCCGGCGGCGAGCGCCACGACGCGCTGCGCTACGCCGCGCGCATCGAGCTGGGCCTGCGCGGCTTCCTCACCGACGGCGGGTTCCGCGCCTTCACGACCAACTTCGAGGACCTCGGCGGCCTGCGGCAGCTGCCCGGCCTGGCCGTCCAGCGACTGATGGCCGAGGGCTACGGCTTCGGCGGCGAGGGCGACTGGAAGACCTCCGTCCTGCTGCGCACCCTCAAAGTCGCCGCCGAGGGCCTGCCGGGCGGCACCTCCTTCATGGAGGACTACACGTACCACCTGGAGCCCGGCAGCGAGCTGATCCTGGGCGCCCACATGCTGGAGGTCTGTCCCTCCATCGCCGCCGGAACCCCCTCCTGTGAGATCCACCCGCTCTCCATCGGCGGCCGCGAGGATCCGGTCCGCCTGGTTTTCGACGCCGAGCCCGGCCCGGCCGTCGTGGTGGGCCTGGCGGACATGGGCGAGCGCTTCCGGCTGGTCGCCAACGCGGTCGACGTGGTCGAGCCCGCCGAGCCGCTGCCCTGCCTGCCGGTGGCACGCGCGGTCTGGAAGCCGCAGCCCGACCTGCGTACCTCCGCCGAGGCATGGCTGACCGCCGGTGCCCCGCACCACACCGTACTCAGCCGGGCACTCGGCATCGACGTCCTGGACGACCTCGCGGAGATGCTCGCCGTCGAGCTCGTCGTCATCGACGGGAGCACCGGCATCCGCCGGTTCACCCGCGAACTGCGCTGGAACCAGGCCTACTACCGCCTCGCCCAGGGCTTCTTCTAAAGCCCGCGTCCGCTGCCCGGGCCGGACTTCCGGCCGCCCCGACACACTCGTAGCCGGCCCGGGCGGCCCCCGGTCCCTCGGACCGACTACCTTCCACCGTCCCTCCCGCGCCGGGGGAGCGGCATCCCCCCATCACCGTCCACTGCTCCAGCACCGCCCTGCCGGGTCAGCGGCCGACCGGTGCACCCGTGCTGGAGCGGACCACGAGCTCCGGCGTCAGCGTGGTGTGCACCGGCGTGGCGGAGGGGTCCTCGATCCGCTGCAGCAGCAGGTCGACACCCGCCCTGCCGATCGCCGCGAAGTCCTGCCGGACGGTGGTCAGCGGAGGAGCGAAGTAGTCCGACTCCGGCAGGCCGTCGAACCCCGCCACGGCCACGTCCTCCGGGACGCGCAGTCCGGCCTCCCGCAGCGCCCGCAGCACGCCCAGGGCCATGTGGTCGTTGGCGACGAACACCGCCGTCGGCCTGGAGGCCTGGTCGAGGCCGGCGTGGGCCGCGGCCAGGAGCTTCCCGGCCTGGTAGCCCGACGCGGCACTCCAGTCGCCACTCAGACACTGCGGGACCGGGGCCCCCGCGTCATCGAGAGCCGCGCGCCAGCCCCGGAAGCGGCCCTCCGCCTCCAGCCACTCGCGGGGCCCGGCGACGTGCCACACCGAGGAGTGGCCGAGCGACAGCAGGTGCTCGGTGACCATCCGGGCACCGGCGTACTGGTCCAGCGCCACGCCCGGCACATCCAGGTCGTGGCCGCCCTCGACGGTAACGATCGGGAAAGGCGCCGCCAGCCGTAGCAGGGCGGTGACCGTCCGCTCGTGCGGCGTCATCACCACGCCGCCCTCGACACCCCAGGCCGCCAGGTGCTCCAGTGCCTTGCGCAGCGCCGTCTCATTCAGTTCGTCCAGGCTCACCGCCGCGATCAGGTACCCCTCCTCGCGGGCGGCGTGTTCGAGGCCGGCCAGGATGTTGGCCGGCCCGTACAGAGTGGTGTTCGCGGCGACGACGCCCAGCGTGCGGGACCGCTTGGTGACCAAAGCGCGCGCGGCGGGATTGGGACGGTACTCCAACTCGGCGATGACCTCACGCACCCGGGTGCGGGTGGACTCACGTACGTTGGGGTGATCGCTGAGGACACGCGACACCGTCTGGTGGGAGACGCCCGCCACCTTGGCGACATCCGCCATCGTCGGTGCGCGCTTGTCGGCGGCCCCACTCACATGCCCTCCACGGCTCTGTCCCACTGCGGCACTCGCGAACCAGCTGCACACCGCAGCCTACTCAACTCGGCCCGGACAGCGGACCCCGCGGCGCGCGGCCCCGGTCCGGTCGGCACGCCCTCGGGCGTACCGGCCGTTCGCCCCCGGTCCCGTTCGCCTCCGGCGCGCTGCGGTCGAGGAGCGCACGGGCCTGGGGCGGAACGGTTGTCAGTGACCTAAACGTGACCCACCCGCCCCATTGACGGCGGGTTTTGTGAGCGCTAACAATACGGACGTCGGAGCGGCTGGCGGTGCGCCGCCCGCCCCGTCCTCGAGATCTCCGCAAGCCCTGATTCGGGAGAGGCCATGCCGGAAGCCAGAACCGCCAGCGGCGCGCAGCCGGTGATGGCGGATGTGGCCGCTCTGGCTGGCGTGTCCCACCAGACCGTCTCGCGTGTGCTGAACGGCAGTCCGAACGTGCGGGCGCAGACCCGGGAACGCGTGCTTGCGGCGATTCGGAAACTGGACTACCGCCCCAACTCTGCGGCTCGGGCCCTGGTCACCCGTCGTTCCCAGACCCTCGGCGTGATCGGCTTCGACACCACTCTCTACGGGCCTTCTCACATGCTCTACGGAATCGAGCAGGCCGCCCGGGCCGCGGGTTACTACATCAGCATCGCGAGCCTGCGTCACCAGGACACCCTTTCCGTCCACGAAGCCGTGGGCCGGCTCCGGGACCAGGCCGTCGAGGGAATCGCCGTCATCGCCTCGCGAGTCTCCGCGATGGCGGCGCTGGCACGGCAGATCGCCACCGTCCCCATGGTCACGGTCGGGCCCACGGACCCGGGCTGGCTTCCCGGCGCCGGCGTGGACAACGAGGCCGGCGCCCGGGCCGCGGTGCGGTACCTGCTCGACCAGGGGCACGGAACGGTCCACCACGTCGCGGGACCGGACGACTGGCTTGAGGCCAAGGCTCGGCGGGCGGGCTGGCGGCGCGCACTCGAGGACCACGAGCGGCCGGTCCCCGACAGCCTCCCGGGGGACTGGTCGGCGCGGTCGGGCTACCAGGCAGCTCTGCGGCTGGTCGACGACCCGCGGGTGACCGCGGTCTTCTGTGCGAACGACCACATGGCGCTCGGAGTCGTGCGGGCCCTTCACGAATGCGGGCGCCGGGTCCCCGAGGACGTGAGCGTCGTGGGATTCGACGACATCCCCGAGGCCGGATTCCTCACCCCGCCGCTCACCACCGTCCGCCAGGACTTCGGAAAACTCGGGCGCTGCGGTCTCGAACTGCTGCTGCGCCGCATCCAGTCCCCCGATCCGGCGGCCGCCGGGATCGACAGTGCCGATCAAGTGGCCATCGTCGCTCCCGAGTTGATCGTCAGAGCCAGTAGCGCGAGGCCCGGCCGCTGACTCCCACCGGTTGCGAGCGGAGTCGGTCCGACCCCGCTCCCGTCCGAAGACACAAGCACCGCAGGGATCTCCTGCTCACCGCACCACTTCGCACCGCCCGGCAAAGACCAGAAGAGGACACACATGAGCGCCACCAGCATCCGCTCCAACAGAGGCATCCGCCTCGCCGCCATCGCCGTCGTCGCCTCGCTCACCCTGACCGCGACCGCTTGCTCCAGGCAGGGAGCCGGCAGCAGTGACAGCGGCGCCGGCTCCAGCGGGACCGCCGCCGCACCCGTGATCCAGGGTGACATCACGTTCAACGACGCGGACCTGGCCAAGCTGGACGACGCGCTGAAGGGCGCCCTGCAGGGCAAGGACCTGTCGAAGCTGGACCTGGCCATGGTGGTCAACGTCGCGGTGGACTACTGGAACGCCGGCAAGGTCGGCTTCAACAAGGGCCTGGCCGACCTCGGCGTGCAGGGCACCTTCCAGGCCCCGGCGAACGGCCGGTTGGACCAGCAGCTCTCGATGATCCAGACCATCCGCGGCCAGAACATCTCTGCCTTCTCGGTCTCGGCGATCGACCCGACCGCCATCAAGGCGCCCATCCAGGAGGCGAATTCGGCCGGCATTCCGGTGTTGGCGATCGACTCCCCGCTGCCCCCCGAGGACGGTGCCGCGCTCTACCTGGGCACCCCCAACTACCAGGCCGGGCAGAAGGCCGGCGAGGCGATGAAGGCTGCGCTGGGCGGCAAGGGCGAGGTGGTGGTGCTGGTCGGCTCGCTCACCGCATCCAACGCCGTGCAGCGGATCCAGGGCTTCGAGGACGCGCTCAAGGGCACCGGCATCAAGGTGGTCAACAAGCTGTCCGACAACATGGATGCCTCGAAGGCGTTGACCAACGCGCAGACGGCCATCCAGACCGACCCGAACGTGACCGGCCTCTACGGCGTCTACTCCTATGACGGACCCTCCGCCGCCCAGGCCGTGCAGGCCGCCGGCAAGTCCGGCAAGGTCAAGGTCATCTCGGACGACTCCGACGCGCAGACCCTGAAGTTCATCCAGCAGGGCGTCATCCAGGCCACCGTGGTGCAGTCGCCCTACCAGCAGGGCTACACCGGCGCCTACCTGCTGGCCGCGCTCAAGGTGCTCGGCAGGGACGCCACCATGGGGCTGGTCAAGCAGTACCTGGAGTCCGACGGGACGACGCTGAGCTCCGGCGTCGGCGTGGTCACCCAGGGCAACCTGAGCGACTACCAGGCCAAGCAGGCCCAGCTCGGCATCTCGGAGTGAGACCGGTGACCACCAACGCTTCTCCGGCCCGCACCGGACCGGCTGCGGTCCTGCGCGCGGTGCAGAAGAGATACGGGCCGGTCACCGTGCTGGACATCCCCGAGCTTGAGCTGGAGCGCGGCCAGATCACCTGTGTGGTGGGGGAGAACGGTGCCGGCAAGTCGACCCTGATGGGTGTGCTCTCCGGCACCGTCTCCCCGACCTCGGGGGAGGTCCTGATCGCCGGGCAGGCCCTGCAGCCGGGCCGGCCGGACCACGCCAAGGCGCTCGGCGTCAGCATGGTCGCCCAGGAGTTCCCCCTGGTGGGCGGGCTCAGCGTCGCGGAGAACCTGCTGCTGGGCCGCCACAGCCGGGCCGCCGAGCAGGCAGGTCGGCTGCGGCGGGTGCTCTTCGACCGGGCCGGAACCCGTCGGGAGGCCCGGCAGTTGCTCGCGGAGGTCGGAGTGGACGGCATCGACGTCGACCGCCCGGTCGGGCAACTCCCGGTGCCGCTGCGACAGATGATCGAGATCGCCAAGGGATGGGGCAACCGCCCCCTGGTCCTCATCCTGGACGAGCCCACCTCCTCCCTCGGTCCCGTCGAAGCCGTCAAGGTGCTCGACCTTGCCTGCCGGCACACCGAAAACGGTGGCGCGGTCCTGTTCATCGGCCACCGCTTGGACGAGGTCCGCGACATCGCCGACCGCGTGCTCGTCCTGCGAAGCGGCCGGCTGGTGGCCGACCTCACCCCCGAGGAGGCCACCGAGGAGCGCATGATCCGCGAGATGGTCGGCAGCGAGCTCGCCCAGTCCGACGGCGCTCCGCCGGCCTCCCGGTCGGAGCGCACCGTCCTGGTCGCCCGCTCCCTGACCGCCGACGGCCTCGGCCCCGTCGACCTGGAGCTGAAGGCCGGCGAGATCGTGGGTGTCGCCGGCCTGATGGGCTCCGGCCGCAGCCGCCTGCTGCACACGATCATGGGTGCCCAGCCTCGGACCGGCGGCGAGACGGAGCTGAACGGCAAGCCGTTCCGGCCGCGGCACCCGGCCGACGCCGTCGCCGCCGGGATCGGCCTGGTCCCCGAGGACCGCAAGGAGCAGTCCCTGCTGCTCCAGCACCCGGTCCGGTGGAACGCGACCCTGGCCACCCTGCGCCGCGACTCCTGGCACGGCGTCCTCACCCCCGGCGGGGACAAGGAGCGCTCACGGCAGATCGTCAAGGACCTGGGGGTGCGGATGCACTCGCAGGAGCAACCGATCGGCGACCTGTCCGGCGGCAACCAGCAGAAGGTCGTCTTCGGGCGCTGGCTGCACGCCAACCCCGACCTGCTGTTCCTGGACGAGCCCACCCGGGGCGTGGACGTCGGGGCGAAGGCCGAGATCTACCAGCTCATCGACAACGCCGCGCAGGACGGCCTGGCGGTCCTGGTGGCTTCCTCGGAGCTGGAGGAGCTGCTCCGGATGTGCCACCGGATCGTCGTCATGGCGCAGGGTCGGATCGTCGCCGACCTGCCGCGCGAGCACTTCAGCAAGGAACGGATCATGACAGCGGCGGCAGGCACGCAGCCGCCGACCGCAGGCTCGGAGGCAACGGCATGACCACGCAGACCACCCTCGCCACCACGGGGGCAGGAGTGACCTCGCGCAGCCGGCTGCGCTCGCTGGTTGAGACTCCCGAGGTGGGCGTCGTCGTCGCGTGCGTGGCGGTGTTCATCGCGCTCGCGCTGGCCAGGGACACCTTCGCGGGCGCGGTCAACCTGCAGGGTATGGGCTTCGACCTCGCCCAGTACGGCCTGATCGCGATCGGCGAGTCGCTGGTGATCCTCACCGGCGGCATCGACCTGTCCGTCGGCGCGCTGCTGGGCACCTCGGTCATCCTCATCTCCTGGTTCAACGTGCGGGCCGGTCTGCCGGCCGGCGTCGCGGTGCTGGCCACCCTGGCCATCACCGGGCTGATCGGCCTGTGGCACGGCCTCGCGGTCACCAGGCTGAAGATGCCCCCGTTCGTGGTCACCCTGGTGACCTACACCGTCGCCCAGGGCGTCACCCTGGCGATCACCTCCGGGACGTCCATCGTCGGCATCTCGGGCTTCTTCGGTGACATCGGCCAGTCCTACCTCGCCCAGATCCCCGTCCCGCTGGTCCTCTTCGTCATCGTGGCGGTGGCGGCCTGGTTCTTCCTGGAGCGCACCTTCGTCGGACGCCAGGTCTACGCCGTCGGCGGCAACCCGGAAGCGGCGCGGCTGGCGGGCATCCGCGGCGACCGGCGGATCGTCTCGATGTACGTGACCAGCTCGCTCCTCTCGGGTTTCGCGGCCATGCTGGTACTGGGCCGGATGGGCGTCGGCTCCGCGAGCGGTGTCGGCGTCGGGTGGGAGCTCCAGGCAATCGCGGCCGCCGTCATCGGCGGCGTCAGTCTCACCGGCGGCCAGGGGCGGATCCTCGGCATCGTAGCGGGCACCGTGCTACTGGAGCTCATCACCAACGGGCTGACCACACTGCAGATCAACTCGAACTACACCAACATCGTCCTCGGCTGTGTCCTCGGCATCGCCATCCTCGCAGACCGGCTCCGCGCCAAGCACTTCTCGCGCCGGGCCTGACTCCGCGACATCCGCGGCGGGCGTCCGGGCGGGGCTCCGGACGCCGAGGTCGGCAGCCGGCATCCGGAGCCCCGCCCGGACACCCGTTTGCCACATCAGCGGCACCTGACCCAAGGCTTGCGGGTTCGCACGCCCAGGCAGCCGTGAATTGCCCATGGCTCCGAAGGCTTCCTGTTCAAGCTCACATCCGCCACGTGAGAAGCCTTGACCGGCGGCCGGGGTGTCCCCATAGTGATGCCCAGGCTTCCCCGCATCGGACGGGCCCTCTTCCCGCGCAGTGGCGAGCCCGCTGAGCCGCACCACAGATTGTTAGCGCTAACAACCATATCGGGCATCCCCATCCAGCAAGGGAGTTCGCCTTGCCCGACCGACCACGGGCACGTCGCAGCAGTGGGAACGCCGGCACCAGCCGGCGGCTCGACCGGCCCTGGAACTGACCCCCTCGCGGTCAGGCGCCCGCAGAGGAGGGCCCCCGGAACGCACCAGCCTGCTCCGGTGGTGCCGAGGCGGTGCGGACCGCCACGGTGTCCGATCCCCCGCGGAGCCGCCGGGACCGCCGGACGCAGTCCGCGGTCACGGCAGTTCACGATGCGCCGAACCCCGGCAACGAGCCCGCGTCAACCCATGGTCCCGACGCGTCGGCTTGATGCCACTCACATCCGACTTCCTTCCCACTCGGAGGAGTTCAACCATGACCATGAGACTGTGGGTGCGCCATGTCCGGCGTACCCTGATGGGGGCCGGGGCTGCCCTCGCCCTCGCCGCCGGTGCGATCACCGGTACGGCCACGCCCTCGCAGGCCGCCGTTCAGGGCCCGTGCGACATCTACGCTGCGGGCGGCACGCCGTGCGTGGCGGCGCACAGCAGCACCCGGGCCCTGTACGGCGCGTACAACGGCCCGCTGTACCAGGTGAAGCGGGCCTCCGACGGCGCGACGAAGGACATCGGCGTGCTGAGTACGGGTGGCTACGCCAACGCGGCTGCGCAGGACTCCTTCTGCGCCGGGACCAGCTGCGTCATCACCGTGATCTACGACCAGTCCGGCAAGGGCAACAATCTCACCCAGGCCCCCGGCGGTGGAGCCGCCGGGGGACCCGACAACCTGGCCAACGCGGTCGAGGCGCCGGTCTCGGTCGGCGGACACCGGGCATACGGCGTCTACATCGCCCCGGGCACCGGATACCGCAACGACCACACCAACGGGATCGCCACCGGCGACCAGCCCGAGGGCATGTACGCGGTTCTCGACGGCACCCACTACGACGGCGGCTGCTGCTTCGACTACGGCAACGCCGAGACCAGCAACACCGACACCGGCAACGGCCACATGGAGGCCATCTACTTCGGCAACATCAAGGTCTGGGGCTACGGCAGCGGCAACGGCCCCTGGGTCATGGCGGACCAGGAGAACGGCCTGTTCTCCGGCGTCAACACCCACTACAACGCCAACGACCCCAGTGTCGACGACCGCTTCCTGACCGCGATCGTCAAGGGCGAGCCCAACCAGTGGGCGATCCGGGCGGGCGACGCGCAGTCGGGCGGCCTGTCCACCTTCTACAGCGGCCCGCGCCCCAACGCGACCGGCTACAACCCGATGCACAAGGAGGGAGCGATCATCCTCGGCATCGGCGGCGACAACAGCAAGGGCTCCTCGGGCACGTTCTACGAGGGCGTGATGACCTCCGGCTACCCGAGCGACGCCACCGAGAACGCCGTGCAGGCCAATGTCACCGCAGCCGGTTACAGCAGCGCCGGCACCGCCGGCAACAGCCTGACGCCCGGCTCCCGTGTCTCGCTGCAGGCCACCACCACCTGCTGCACCGGGGACTACATCACGCATGACGACACGGACAACAAGGTCGTCATCTCCGCCGTCAACTCCTCCAGCTCGTCCGGCCTCAAGGCCGACGCGTCCTGGATCGTGCGGGCGGGGCTGGCGAACAGTTCCTGCCTGACCTTCGAGTCGGCCAACGACCCCGGCCGGTTTCTGCGGCACTACGACTTCGAGCTCTACTTGAGCCCCGACGACAGGGGCGCCACGTTCGCCCAGGACGCCACCTTCTGCCCGGGAGCCGGCAACAGTGGTACGGGCTTCTCGTTCCAGTCCGTCAACTACCCGACCAAGTACCTGCGCCACTACGACTACACGGTCTACGTCGCCAGCGACGGCGGCACCAACGTCTGGGACAACAGCAACAGTTGGAACGCCGACACCAGCTGGCTGGTCGACCAGCCCTGGAGCTGACCTCCTTGTCGGGCACCGACCGCTCGCCGCGCCTTCACCGCCTCGGTGCGGAGGCGCGGCGACGCGGCGTGGCTCGGGCCGCGGTGCTTCGTTCAGACATCGACGGGGATCCCTCCGCGCCTCCGGGGCTCGGGAGCCGGATGGCGCGGGCCACGGGGCGGGATCCCGGCATCGGCTGATGGTGCGTCGAGGACCGGACCGGAGATATCCAACTCACCGACGACGGCACGGATCTGACCGGGCGTCCTGCCAGCTCCGTAGACGGCCTCGGGCAGCCCCTGGCGCTGCTCCCGGCTGATGTCGAGCTGTGCCGCGCAGTCCGGGCGCCGCCTGCCGGATGCCCTCGGCGAGCCAGCGGCAGGCCTGCACGGCCGTCGCCGAGCCGAGGATTGTCCAGGCGGAGCGCGGTCTGACGCAGCGTCATGTCAGCTCACCGGCCTGCCGCGGGTGCACCTCCTGGCAGCGGCCCGGGTGGCCCGGACCGCGCTGCCGTACCTTCGCCGGTCTCCCGCTCCCGCGAACGTCAACACCTGCCCGGACCCCGAGCTGGCGCGAGAACGATCGGCGCGGGAGGCCCGCGGGGTCTCCCACACCGATCGGCTTTCGGCAGCCACCGCGGACCTCAGCGCGCCGGGACGAACCCTCCCCAGACCGAGGCCGAGCCGCCCGGCCCCTGCGCGTCCACCCGGTAGGTGTCACCCGCGGCGCTGCGCACTCCGGTGGCGTGGTTGAACTGGCCGGCGAACTCGTGCTCTCCGGCAGGCACGGTGCGGCCCGGCTTGAGGACCCAGCGGTAGACCAGCGTGCCGCCGCTCTGCTGCACCGTGAGAGTGAAGTCGTCGGGCGGCAGGGTCCGCCAGTTGCCGGTGTCCTGCACGCCGCCGGTCTGCGCGAAGCGCAGTTCGACGGTGAGCGAGCTGAGCGGCTGGGCGGTCCGCAGCACCAGGTTCTCCTCGGTCCAGTAGACGCTGCTGTGCGGATCCACCGAACCGGCCGACCACAGCGGCCCGTTCTGGGCCTGGACGGCGGCTGACGGGGGGGTCGAGCGCGGGCCGCTGGGAGTGGTCGCCGGGGCCGGTGTGGCGGGGGTGGCCGCCGGGGCCGGTGCGGCGGGGGTGGTTGCCGGGGCCGGCGCGGCATGGGTGGGCCGGGCCGACGGCGTTCCGGGCGCGCCTCCGGGCGGGGAGGGCGACGGGCTCGCCGGAGCGGTGACGGTGCCCGAGGAGGACGACGTCACGGCGATGCCGGCGACCGCGAGGCCGCCCGTCGCCAGCAGGCCCCCGGCGACCAGGCCGGCGAGCGCGGCCCTGGGCAGGGACCGCAGGCGCGACGGCCGCCGACGGCGGACGGCGGGGGCGCCGGCGCCGGCGCTGACGCCGCGCTGAACCCGGGCCAGTATCCTGGCGCGGTCGGGCTGGTGGGCCTGGGCGGCCTCGCGCAGCCGCCGGGCGATCTCGTCGTTCACCGGTTCCTCCTTCCTGCCGCCAGTTCGCCGACCGCTCGCGCGCCGAGCATCCCTTCCAGCTCGGCCATCCCCTTCGAGGTCTGACTCTTCACCGTGCCGACCGATATACCGAGCGCCAGCGCGGTTTCCTTCTCCGACAGGTCGAAGGCATGGCGCAGTACCACGCAGGCCCGCTTCCGGAACGGCAGCCGGGCGAGCGCCGAGCGCACGTCCAGCACTGCCGCCACGTCCGGCCCGTCCGTCCACTGCGGGCTGCGGGACCAGAACAGCGTGATCCGCCGTCGCTCGCGTACCGCGCTGCGGATCCGCTCCCGCGCCATGTTCGCCACCACCCCGCGAGCGTAGGCCACCGGGTGGTCTGCTGTGCAAAGCCGGTCCCAGCGCTGCCACAGGGCGACCAGCGCGTCGGCGGCGAGGTCGTCGGCCGTGTCGCTCTGCCCGGTCAACAGGTGGGCCAGGCGGGACAGTTCGGCGTAGTGGCGTTCGAAGAAATCGTGGAACTCCGCGGACGCGTCATCGAGGAGCATTCCTCGGTCGCCCTCTCCTCAGTACAGGTCAAAAACCATGTGCGCGTTAACAAGGGGTGGGCAGCATAACAGCCCCGGCGACTGGCAGGGGCTCAGTGCCGGGCGAACTGCAGCCCGGTGGGTTGCGCGACGTCCGGCTGCACGGAGACTCCGTCGACGGTCAGCTGCTGCCCGTAGATGTCGGTGATCCTGATCGCGCCACCGCAGCCGGTACCGTCGGTGGAGAGGAAGTAGTTGTAGTCGGCCCGCGGCAGCTGCTGCCAGCCGCCGGGCCCGCGCACCTCCAGCGCCGCCAGCGGGTTCCGGTGGCCGATCACCTGGATGCCGCACCACCACTTGCTGGAGCCGGTCTTGTACCGGATCGAGACGGTCCCCGCAGTGTCGGGGCTCAGTAGCGTCCAGCTGATCGGGAGCCGGCCCACAGAGAGGTCGGCGAGCTTGGCGAACGCCTGCTGGCTGAGGTCGAGCTGACCGGGCGCGCAGGGCGCCGGGCACTCGTTCACGATCCGCACCGTGACGGTGGCGCCGCCCGTGGCGCGCACCGAGACGTAGGCGCCGCAGGCCTTGGCCGACTCGTAGTCGGTGTAGTTCATCGCCGCGATCATCAGGTCGTCGGAAGGGCCGTACAGGCAGGAGCCGTTGCCGTCTCCCGCGGCGTAGGCGGTGGCGACGCCCTGGTAGGTGACACCCGGCTTGATCCGTCCCGCCAGGCCGGCCGTCGCGGGTGCTGCGGCCGTGCTGCCGCTCGGGGAGACCATCGGCCCGGCCGCGTCCGGACGCCTGGCCGAGGTCGTTGCCGAAGGCGTGGGTGTGGGTGAGGCCGAAGCCTGGGCGGAGCCGACGAGCGTGGGCGCTGTGTCCGGGCTCGCGCTGCCGGCCGGCGTCGGAGCCTCGGCACCGGGCGGAGCGCTCGCCGGCAGCGCCGCGGCCGGTGCGGCGGAGGCCGCAGCCGGACGGCCGGCACCTGCTCCACCGCCGCCCAGGGCGGCCACGATCAGGCAGACCAGGACACCGGCGACCATCAGCGCCAGCGGCCCCCTGACCGCCCGGAGCCTGCGCCGGGGTCGCGGAGCGGCGTGCTTCATTGCCTTCATGGCCATCCATTCGGTCGATCGAGTCGGTGTTCCACCGCTCGGTTGCCGCTGGAACCCAAGAGGTTGCCGCCCCGCTCTCGTTCCTTCCGGGCTCGCCCGAGCCGGTGCCCGGGAGTCGCCGGTCCTGCTCGGAGAGCGCGCCGTACTCGTCGATCCGGTACGGCCGGGTGTGGGTGAGCCCGTGCGCGGCGAGGGTGGAGTCGGCGCTCACGGCTCCGGTCCGGGTCGGCGGGTCCGTCGCTGGAGGCGCTGCGCGACGTCGCACCCTTGACAGGGCGCAGTGGGTCGGGCAGCGTCTCACGACAGGACATCCCTGACCCGCCTCCGGTTCACCTTTCGGAGGATCGGCACGCAGAAGAATGTTAGCGCTAACAATTCATCATGGACTCAACCTAGTGCTGCTCCGCGTTAATTCGTGGAGGGGTGTTGATCAAGTGGCCGGGCCGCCGAGGTAGAGGCCGCAGGCACAGTCGAAGCAGTCCTCGGG
>NZ_JBVHLF010000091.1:8840-25016 GCF_055559155.1 Kitasatospora sp. NPDC024654 | reverse complement strand
ATCCGGCACTCCAACTTCATCGAGCGGACCTTCGGCGAAACCCGCCGCCGGGTCAAGGTCATCGGCCGCCTCCCCGGCGAGCACTCGTGCACCTCGCTGGTCTGGGCGGTCCTGGACCGAGCCTCACGCGGCTGGCGCGGCTTCACCATGACCCCCGCCGGCCTGCGCACCCTGTAAGACCTCCGCCGAGCCATCCTCGAACCGCCGACCCGGCTCCGGCCCCGAGGCGGCACCGCCGTGACAGCCGCCACCGAGGCCGCATAAGATCGCCGCACGGCACCCTCGTCGAGCCTTTTACACCACTCCGAGGACGCGACCCTTCGTGGCGCACTCCAGCCTCAGTGAAGGAACCACCCTGAGCCTGTGACCAGGGGGGTTCATGTTGAGTGAGACGGTTGAGGTGCGTCCGTCTCGCTCAACATGAACCACTTGGGTGTGGCAGAAACTTGACTAGGAGTGGCGGTAAGAACTCTGTCGCCAGCCGCAACCGGGCCCCACCACAGGTCACGGTCAACGATCACGGCATCGACGTGCCACCACCCACCACGCACGACCTCGTAAGTATGCGGGCTGAATTGCGAATTCAGCTTGACTGTTAATCCTGGTCGCTGAGTCCACCTCGTGCCGAGTTCACAGTGCGATCACGATTTTGCCGTGAACATGCCTCTCGGCCTGTGTCGTCACGGCTTCGCGGATCTGCTCGACCGGGAAGGTCGCCGCGATCGGAACCGTGATCTCGCCAGAATGGATCGCGTCGGCGATCCGTTCCAGGGCGCCCGGACCCGCATCGAGGGCGCCCGTCTTGCGCACACCGGGCGGCGGGGCGGGGCCGTCGGCTACGACGGAGATCCGCTGGGGTGCCACGCCGAGCTTGAGCGCGGTCTCGGCCGCCTCCCGTCCGAACAGGTCGGTTGCGGCGGTGATCCCCTCGGGTGCCAGGGCCCGTACCCGGTCCGCCAGGCCAGGGCCGTACGCCACGGGTTCGGCGCCGAGCCCGCGCAGGAATCCGAACGTGCGCTCGGAGGCGGTGCCGAGCACCCGGGCACCCGCAAGCTTCGCCAGCTGCACGGCGAAGATGCCCACGCCACCCGCCGCCCCACCGATCAGGACGGTGTCCCCGGTGCGGAGTCCGATCGCGGCGAGTGCGGCGGAGGCCGTCAGACCGGACACCGGAAGCGTGCCCGCCACCTCGTCGCCGATGCCCTCCGGGGTGGGCCACAGGTGTGCCGCGGGTGTCTTGACCAGCACGAAATCGGCGACGGACCGGCCAATCGCGGCCCCGTACACCCGGTCGCCGGTCGCGAATCCCGTGGCTACGGCGCCCACCTCGTCGACCACTCCGGCGAAGTCGCTGCCGAACCCGGCCGGCAAGGTGATGCCGAACCGCGCCGCCATGTCGGGCTGTGTGGTGATTTGCCAATCCATCGGATTCAGCCCGGCGGCCGTGACCCGGACGCGAACCTCGTCCGGTGCGGCGTGCGGCTCGGGTATCTCCTGCAGTTCGAGTACTTCGGGGCCGCCAAATCGCCGGTAACGGACAGCTTTACTCATCGGTGACCTCTCCCGGCCAGTGATGGGACTTTGTCTTATGACCGTACATCAGTGATGGGACTTTGTCCTATCGGCCGCACGCGTGATGGGATGAAGTCCCGTACACTGCTCCCATGGCTCGCTGGCAACCCGACGCACCAGGACGACTCGCCGCCGCCGCCCTCGACCTCTTCGAGGAGCACGGCTACGAGAACACGACCGTGATCGAGATCGCGGAGCGCGCGGGGCTCACCAAGAGCACGTTCTTCCGGTACTTCCCGGACAAGCGCGAGGTGCTCTTCGGCACGGGCACGGTGACCGGTCTGCTCCTCGAAGGGATCGCCTCGGCGCCGCCGGCGGCCGGGCCGCTCGACGCGGTTGCGGACGCTCTCGATGTGCTCGGCCGGACGTTCTTCACCGTCGACCGCCGCGAGTTCAGCGGCCGGCGCCAGGCCGTGCTGAACGCCAATACGGAGCTGCGTGAACGCGAAGCCCTGAAAAGGATCGACCTCACCGCCTCGATGATCGAGGCCCTCAGCCGCCGCGGAGTCCCGAGCCTGACCGCGCGCGTGGCCGCGCAACTGGGCACGCTCGTCTGGGAGATCGCCTACGATCAGTGGATTGACACCAACAACAGCGAGGGCTTCGGCCCGCTGGCACGGCAAGCGCTCGCCGAAGTACGCGCGGCCGGAGTCGTGCGCTACTGAACTTGATTGAGTGATGTCGGAGCCGTTCGGCTGACAGTCGTTGGGTGGCTGCGGTAGTCCTGTGCTGTGAGATATGCCTAGGGCTGCGGCCTGACCGACGCCGAGAGGGTCGCGCGGGAGCGGATGGCGGCGGTGCGGGCCCGGTCCAGGTAGAGGCCAGCCTGCGCCAACCGAGAGACAGGTGCCCTCGACGGTGTTTCCGGGCTCGACTCTCGCCAGACCTGCTCGGCATCCACCCTAAGTTGTCCGGCGCCCCGACTTGCTGGCCTACGGTCGGTGCTCGCCTGGCTTGGTTAACTTGAGATGGTGTCCCACCGAGTGGTGTAGCCGATCAAGGCGGCAAAAGCGCAGTTCACGACCGGAATCCCGGCTTCGGGAACCCAGTCTGGGCTGACAAGGCGTCAGCCTGTGGGCTTCAGTCCGAGGGCGCCGTCCGGTCTCCCGGCAGCTGCGCACCTGTGAAGCTTTGAGGCAAGATCGGCTACACCACTCGGCGGGACACGACCTAACTTGAGCCGCCGCGCGTTGGTGTCGATGCGTTCGGCGAGAGTGATGAGGGCGTCGCGCATCCATGGGCCTGTGCTGGAGTGTGGGCGGTAGTTGAGAGGGAACGCGCGCTCGAACTCGGCCAGAATCAAGTGGCCCCCGGCACAGCGTCCCCAGCGTGTCGGCGTACTCCAACCAGAAGTCTTCCGGATCCACCAGCCACCCCTCATTCGGTGCTGACCTGGCAGAACGACCGTAGGGCGCCCGGACTGCAGGTGGGTCAGGATGAGCGAGGCAGGTCACCAGTTGGCCGAGCTTGCCTGAGGCATCCGACTGAATGGTTCGGAACGACTGAGATTGGCTCACGTTCACTGAGGGGTGGCACTGACGCCCGCCGGCCCTCACTCGACCACGGTGACGCGCTCCGCCGAGCGCTTGCTCGCCTGCTTGCTTTTGCAAGCGCACGTGGCAGGATGGGGGCATGGCTTCACTGAACGTGGGCTCGTTGGGTGAGTACATCCGGGAGCAGCGGCGGAACGCGCAGTACTCGTTGCGCCAGTTGGCGGAGGCTGCGGGTGTGTCGAATCCGTACCTCAGCCAGATTGAGCGGGGGCTGCGGAAGCCGAGTGCGGAGATCCTGCAGCAGATCGCCAAGGCGCTACGCATCTCGGCCGAGACCCTCTACGTGCAGGCCGGGATTCTGGAGGAGCGGCCGGTGGGTGGGGCGGACCTCCGGAGCGCGATCCTGGCGGACGCCGCGATCAACGAGCAGCAGAAGCACGCGCTGCTGGCGGTGTACGAGGCCTTTGTGAAGGAGAACGCGGAGGGCTGAGCGCGGCCCGGGGGACGAGGGGGACGCGGCGGCGCGCATCGGGTGCGTCGGCCGGACGGTTCGGACGGAGAGGAAGAGCAGCAGATGCCCATCACCGACGAGATCAAGAAGACCCTGAGCGACCCCACGCCGCTCTACGCGCTGGCGGGCGCCGGGGAGCTGGCGTACGAGAAGCTGCGCGAGGTGCCCGGGCGGGTCGAGGCGCTGACCGGTGATCGCAAGGGGGCGCAGGAGCTGGCCACCGCCACCCTGCACGAGGTGCAGACGCGGTTGGCGGATGCCCAGTCCAAGGTGGTGGGGTCGGTGGGCGCCCTGCCGACCGACCTGCGGTCGTTGCAGGAGAGGGCGCAGACCCTCGCGCTGCAGCAGGTGGGCCGGGCCGCGGAACTCGCCGTCAAGGCGAAGGAGGTCTACGACGAGCTGGCCGAGCGGGGCAAGGTCGTGGTGGAGAAGGGACGTCCGGGAGGTGCGGCGGAAGCGGCCGACGCTCCGGCCGAGGTCGTGCCGCTCGACGAGCCGGTGGAGGCCGAGCTGGTCGAGGAGGGGGCGCCGGCTCAGTCCCGCAAGCCGGCCCGGCCGCGCAAGGCATCGGCCGCCGAGAAGCCCGCCGGCGGGGAGTGAGCGACGGCGCCCGGATGACGGCGCCCGAGGTTGTGGCGCGGGCGTGTGAGGATTGAGGGACACAGCCGTGGGAAGTCAGCTGTGGTGATGACGGCAAGAGCCGAGAGGAGACCGTGGTGGGTTACATCACGTACGTCAACCTGCTGAATCCGTTCTGGTGGCTCTCCATGGCCGTGATCCTCTTCAAGGCGTTCGCCCTCGTCGACGCCGCGATCCGCCGGGAGGACGCCTACCGGGCGGCGGACAAGAAGAGCAAGACCTTCTGGCTGGTCCTGCTCGCCGCCGCGCTCGGGCTGGACCTGCTCTTCGGCGCGAACATCATGGGCAGCTTCCTCACCCTGGCGGGCCTGGTCGCGGCGATCGTGTACATGGTCGACGTCCGGCCCGCGATCAAGGCGCTGACGGACGGCCGGGGCCGCGGCGACCGCCGTAACACCGGCCCGTACGGCCCCTGGTGACAGCCGGACGGTGATCACGGTATCCGCACCGCTCCCCGCTGATGGGGCCCGACGATGAAGACGGCCCTGAAGGGTGGTCAGCCCATCAGCAGGGGAGCGGGGTTGCGCTCCAGCAGCAGCACCGCCACGTCGTCCGTCAGCGCGCCGCCGTTCAACTCCTCCACCTCGGCGATCGCGCTGTCCACCAGCCGGCCGCGGCTCAGCCCGCCGGCCTGGTGGTCGCCGATCAGGCCGACCAGCCCGTCCTGGCCCAGGCGGCGCGACCCGGCGCCGACCCGACCCTCGATCAGCCCGTCGGTGTAGAGCAGCAGGCTCCAGCCGGGCTCCAGGTCAAGGTGGTACGGCGGCCAGCCGGCCGCGACGTCGTCGCAGGGCAGCAGCCCGAGGGCGGGACCCGCGTGCTCGGCCGGGACCACCACGGGCCGTCCGGTCGCGCTCATCAGCAGCGGGGCCGGGTGGCCGGCGAGGTAGACCTGGGCGTGCTCCCGGGCGGGCCGGTCCGCCTCGGCGGAGCGGGCGGCCGGCGGTCGCCCGCCGCGGTTGCCGCCGGACCTGCCGTGCGAGGGCGCGGCCTGGTCGGGCGACTCCTCCGGTGAGATGACCAGCATGCAGAGGGTCGCGAAGATCTCGTCGCTGCGCCGCTCGTGCTCCAGGACGTGCTGGAGGGTGGTGAGCAGGGTTTGGCCGGTGAGACCGGCGAAGACCAGGGTCCGCCACGCTATCCGCAGCGCGACCCCGAGCGCGGCCTCGTCCGGGCCGTGGCCGCAGACGTCGCCGATGACCACGTGCACCGAGCCGTCGTCGGTGCGCACCGCGTCGTAGAAGTCCCCGCCGAGCAGGGCGCGCCGGCGGCCCGGCCGGTAGCGGCGGGTGAAGGAGAGGTTGGCCCCGTCGAGCAGTGGGGTGGGCAGCAGGTGGCGCTGCAGCCGCGCGTTCTCCTGGCCGCGCAGCTCGGCCTCGACCAGGCGCCGCTGTGACTCGTCGGCGCGCTTGCGCTCGACGGCGTAGCGCAGGGCACGGGCCAGCAGTGGACCGTCCGTCTCAGTCTTGATCAGGAAGTCCTGGGCGCCGGCGGCCACCGCGGCGGGGCCCAGCTGAGCATCCGCGGCGTCGGTCAGCACGACCACGGCGGTGTGCGGGGCCCGGCGCAGCAGATCGCGCAGCCCGTCCAGGGGGTCGGCGGCGGGCGAGTCGGCGGCGGCGCGGTCGCCGGGGCCGGTGTCCGCGTGGTCGGAGGGCAGGGCGGAGAGCCCGGCGGCGAGGTCCACCAGCACACAACTGAACTCGACCGGTCGGGTCCACCCGCGCCGACCGGGCCCGCCGCTCGGCGGGGCCAGCAGGGTGGCCGCCTGGCTCAACCCGCGCGCCCAGTAGAGCTCGACCGGGGTGCCGCTCGCCGCGGCCAGCTCCTCGATGAGCTTCGCGTCGGAGGTGTCGCTCTCGATCACCAGGAGCTTGAGCGGTGCGGTGGACCGGTCGGTGTTGCCGGGACGGTCGGTGGACCGCGGGCCGGGGAGGGGGAGGGAGCCTGAGGATGGCACGAGGGTGGCCCCGAGGTCGGTGGACAGGACGGATGCGGCGCCGGGAGCGGAGAGTGCGGCGGCGTCGTGTGGGCCGCGTCCGGTGGGGCCGCCGAAGCCGTCGAGGCTGTTCAGCTCGGCGAGGTCGCCCGCCACCCCGGGCTTCTCCAGGCCGTCGAGGTCCTTGCGCGTGAAGGGGGTGGCTCCCGGACCGGGGCACGGCGGACTCACGCGCTGGCGCACGTCAGTGGCTGCCGGGCCGCTGTACCGGCTCTCGGCGCCGGTGCGCTGCCCGTCTCCCGTAGCGGGCACGGATGGTTCCTCCCTTTCCCTGACGGGGTAACGGCTGCGGTCCGTGCGCAGTGCCCGCACGGCGCCGCGAGTCAGGGAACTTCTCGCGACCATAACGTGATCTCTGGCCTTTTCCGTTGTTGGTCGGTGCGGATGTGGTTATTGCCACGCCCGTGGCGGGGGCGGTTGGCTGGTCCGAGGGGCTGTGGCGTGGGCCACAGCCCGACTGTGGGAGAGGGGGCTTGTCGTGACACAGATCACGTTGGTCCAGGGTGATATCACGCGGCAGCAGGTGGACGTCGTGGTCAATGCGGCCAACACGTCACTGCTGGGCGGCGGTGGGGTGGACGGTGCGATCCACCGGGCGGGTGGGCCGGAGATCCTCGCGGAGTGTCGCCGGCTCAGGGCGTCGCACTACGGCAAGGGGCTCGCGACCGGTCAGGCGGTGGCGACCACTGCGGGACGCCTGCCGGCCCGGTACGTCGTGCACACCGTGGGGCCGGTGTACCTGGTGGACGACTACGAGCGCAGGGCCGAGCTGTTGGCGTCCTGCTATCGGGAGTCGCTGCGGGTGGCGCGGGAGCTCGGCGCGCGCAGTGTGGCCTTTCCGGCGGTCTCGGCCGGGGTGTACGGCTGGCCGATGGAGGATGTGGCGAGGATCGCGCTGTCGACGGTGGCGGCGAACCTGGCCGGTGCGGAGGCGGACGAAGGAGGAGGGGAGACCGGCAGGCAGGAGGTGGCTGGGATGGAGGTGCGGTTCGTGTTGTTCGGGGCGGAGGCGTACGACGTGTTCGAGCGAGTGCGGGGCGCGCTGGGGCTCGGCCCCGCGGGGTCGGCGGTCTGATCGGGCCTGATCGAGTCAAGGAGCGTCACCAGGTGACACCCCATGGTGGACTGACCGTGCGTCAACATGCCAGAGGTATTCGATAACTCGTTCGAGTGAATCGATGGCGCCCGGCCCGGAACCTCGCTCAGGGCGCCAGCGCGACCCAGGGCAGCGTGATCTCGCCCTGCCGCCACCGCCCGCGCGCGTCCAGCAGCGGCCAGTCGCCCGCCAGCGCGGTGCACGCGGCGACCCAGCGCTGCCGGGCTCCGAACGCGCCGTAGGGCGCCGCGGCCGCCCAGGCGCGGTCGAACTCGGTGAGGAAGCGGTGCACCCGCCGGCCCGGGACGTTGTGGTGGATGAGCGCCTTGGGCAGCCGCTCGGCCAGGTCGGACGGTCGTTCGAGGCCGCCCAGTCGGGCCGCGAAGGTCACCGTCCGCGGCCCCTCGGGCCCCAGCGCCACCCAGACGTGCCGGCGGCCGATCTCGTCGCAGGTCCCCTCCACCAGCAGTCCGCCCGGTGCGAGCCGCGCGCAGAGCCGCTCCCAGACCGCCTCGACCGCCTCCTCCTCGTACTGCCGCAGCACGTTGGCGGCCCGGATCAGCTGGGCGGACCCGCCGTCCAGCGGCACCTCGAAGCCGCCGCGGCGGAAGGTCAGCGCCGGCGGCACGGCGTACGGCAGCGCGGCCGCCACCCGGGACGGCTCTATCTCTATGCCGACCATCCGGATGTCCGGCCGGGCGGCGCGCAGCCGTCCGTACAGCTCGACGGCGGTCCAGGGGGCGGCGCCGTAGCCCAGGTCCACGGCGACCGGCGGGTGGTGCGCGGCGCGCAGCGCGGGGCCGAGGGCATGGACGATCCAGCGGTCCATCCGGCGCAACCGGTTGGTGTTGGTGGTGCCGCGGGTGACGGTGCCGACCGGGCGGCGCTGGGCGGGGATGGCACCGGCGGTGCCGGCCGGGTGGGAAGTCGGGGACTTCGACGTCCGGTGTCTGGCGGGGTGCCCGAAGGAGCCGGGGTCGAAGGAAGCCATGCCCGCAGGGTACGTGGCCGACCACCCGAAGCGCCGAACCCGGTGGAAGCGTGGGCCCGCCCGGGAATGCCGCCCGCCCCCGCCGCGGTTGTCATCCTGTTGACGGGCCGACCCGGGTCCGCCGGCCGGGTACCGCGGCCCACCACGACGGCCCACCACGACGGCGCAGGACGACGAGGCAGTGCGACAGAACGAGGGACCGACCGGTACCGGCGACGCCAGCATGGGCGCGCTCGGCCGGGAGACCAGGGAGGCTTCAGCCGAGTGATCCAGCACCCCGTTGCGGCGGCGCGGCGCGATCGCCTGACCCCGCCGCCCGTGCGCGGCCGCCTGCACGCGCTCACCGGAGGCCGGGCCCGCCGCCCGCGCCGGGTCGCCATGCTGAGCGTCCACACCTCCCCGCTCCACCAGCCCGGCACCGGCGACGCCGGCGGCATGAACGTCTACATCGTGGAGCTGGCCCGGCGCCTCGCCGCGCTCAACATCGAGGTCGAGGTGTTCACCCGGGCCACCGCCTCGAACCTCCCCCCGACCGTGGAGCTGGCCCCCGGCGTGCTGGTCCGGCACGTCACCGCGGGCCCGTACGAGGGACTGGTCAAGGAGGACCTGCCCGCCCAGCTCTGCGCCTTCACCCACGGCGTGCTGCGCACCGAGGCCGGCCACCGGCCCGGCCACTACGACCTGGTGCACTCCCACTACTGGCTGTCCGGCCAGGTCGGCTGGCTGGCGGCCGAGCGCTGGGGCGTGCCGCTGGTGCACACCATGCACACCATGGCCAAGGTCAAGAACGCCGCGCTGGCCGAGGGCGACACGCCCGAGCCCGCGGCACGGGTGATCGGCGAGACGCAGGTGGTCGAGGCCGCCGACCGGCTGATCGCCAACACCGCCGACGAGGCCGACGAGCTCTCCCGGCACTACGGCGCCCGGGCCGACCAGCTCGCGGTGGTCCACCCCGGGGTCAACCTGGACGTCTTCCGCCCCGGCGACCGACGGGCCGCCCGGGCCCGGCTGGGCCTGCCGGCGGAGGCCGCGGTGCTGCTCTTCGCCGGCCGGATACAGCCACTGAAGGGCCCGGACGTGCTACTCAGAGCGGTCGCCGCGCTGTTGGAGCAGCGGCCGGAGCTGCGCGAGCGGCTGGTCGTCCCGGTGGTCGGCGGGCCGTCGGGGACGGGCCTGGCGAAGCCGCAGGGCCTGCAGAAGCTCGCCGCCCAGCTGGGGATCGGGGACGTGGTGCGGTTCCACCCGCCGGTGGGCCAGACCGAGCTGGCCGAGTGGTACCGGGCGGCCACCGCGCTGGTGATGCCCTCGTTCAGCGAGTCCTTCGGCCTGGTGGCGCTGGAGGCGCAGGCCTGCGGCACGCCGGTGGTGGCGGCGGCGGTCGGCGGGCTGCCGGTGGCGGTCCGGGACGGCGAGACCGGCCGGCTGGTCGACGGGCACGACGAGCGGGACTGGGCCCGGGCGCTGGAGCCGTACGTGGAGCGGTCCGAGCTGGTGGCCCGGCAGGGCGCGGCGGCGGCCCGCCGCGCGGTGGAGTTCGGCTGGGGCGCGTCCGCCGCCGCGACGGCGGAGGTGTACGCGGGCGCGCTGGCCCGCCCGGCCGGGCGGCTCGGCAGCCGCCGTCGGCACTGAGCGGACCGACGGCTGCGCCCGCCCCTACCAACGGGTAACGTCACCTGCCATGGCAACCCGTACCAAGGACGAGGCCCTCACCCTGCTCGGCGCCGCGCTCGACGAGGCCGGCGTGCCGTGGGAGCCCGCCGTCGGCGACCGCTACACCCTGGTCGCCACCCTCCCCGGCACCCGCAAGCTCAGCACCACCTGCGCGCTGCGGGTGGGCGACCACACCCTCTCGCTGAACGCCTTCGTGATCCGCCGCCCGGACGAGAACCACGAGGCCGTCTTCCGGTGGCTGCTGGAGCGCAACACCCGGCTGTACGGCATGGCGTACGCGGTGGACGCGCTCGGCGACGTCTACCTGACCGGCCGGCTGCCGTTGGAGGCGCTCTGCGCGGACACCGTGGACCGGCTGCTCGGCACCGTGCTGGAGAACGCCGACGAGCCGTTCAACACGCTGCTGGAGCTGGGCTTCGCCTCGGCGATCCGCCGGGAGTGGGAGTGGCGGACCAAGCGTGGGGAGTCCACCCGCAACCTGGCGGCCTTCACGCACCTGGCCCGGCCGGAGCAGGAGTCCCGGCGGGAGTGGCCTCAGGAGCCGCCGCGGCAGGGCTGACCGGACGGGCCACCCGGCCCAGCGTCAGGTAGCCGATCGCCGCGAGCGTCCCCAGCACCGCGCAGGCGCCCCAGACCGTCCGGCCGCCCGCGTGCTGCAGCAGGAAGCCGCCCGCGGCCGGGCCCAGGAAGGACGCCCCGGACCAGGCGAGCGAGAAGACGCCCTGGTAGCGCCCGCGCGCACCGGCCGGCGAGAGCTCCGCGACCAGCCCCATGCTGGCCGGTGCCTGGACGATCTCGCCGACCGTCCAGACCGCCACGCTCGCCGCGTAACAGAGCGCCGAGGCTCCGGCGAAGGCGGTCAGCCCGAAGCCCCACCCGGTCAGCAGCGCCCCGGCGACCAGCAGCCGGGTGCGGTCGTGGTGCTTGACCAGCCGGGTCACCGGGATCTGCAGCACCACGATCAGCAGCCCGTTCAGGCCGATCACCAGCCCGTACCGGGCGGTGCTCAGGCCGGCCTCGCTCATGCCGACCGCCAGCGTGGTGCTGCCCTGCTGGTAGACCAGGGCGAGCAGGAAGGTCACCCCGACCAGCAGCATGAAACCCCGGTCGCGGAAGACCGTCCGCAGACCGACCCGCCGCTCCGCCGGCTCCGACGAAGTGGCGGCGGGCCCCTCGGCCGGCCGGCTCTCCGGGATCCGGCCGAACACCACCACCGCGCAGAGCAGCGTGGACAGCGCGTCCGCCACGAAGAGCGTCAGGTAACCGTGCTCCGCCACCAGCCCGGCCACCGCCGCCGAGACGCCGAACCCGATGTTGACCGCCCAGTAGTTGAGTGCGTAGGCCCGGACCCGGTCCGCGGCCGGCACCACGTCCGCGATCACCGCCGCGACGGCCGGGCGCGAGGCGTTGCTGCTCAGTCCGACCAGCAGCGCCACCGCCGCGATCACCAGCTGCCCGTGGGCGAAACCCAGCGCCGCGGTGCTGGCCGCGGTGAGCAACTGGGCGGTCAGCAGGGTGGGTCGCCGGCCGATCCGGTCGGTGAGCACCCCGCCGATGATCGCTCCGACGCCCGCGCCGAGCCCGAAGAGCGAGGCGACCAGGCCGGCGTAGGAGGCGGAGTACCCGCGATCGACGGTGAGGTAGAGCGCCAGGAACGGCACCACGAAGCCGCCGAGCCGGTTGATCAGCGTCGAGGTCCAGAGCCACCAGAAGGCCCGGGGGAGTCCGCCGACCGACTCGGCGGCGGCCCGGCGCAGCCGGTCGGCGCGGCGAGCCGGACCCCCGGCCGTCGACGGCTCGGGGGCGGACGGCTCGGGGGCGGACAGCTCGGGGGCGGACGGACTGGACGCGGACGGACCGGGCACGGGCATGAGGGCTCCCCCGACGGCGGGCGTCCCGCGCCCGGGCGTGGGGACCGGAGCGCGGGTCGGTAAGTGGCACAACTGGCATGCGCAACTTACTCCAAGGTCTTTGGGCCCGGCCACCTGTTATTCGCCTCTATTAAGCTGTGCCGCATGGCTGACACGACCTACCGACTCATCCTGCTCCGCCACGGCGAGAGCGAGTGGAACCAGAAGAACCTGTTCACCGGCTGGGTCGACGTCGACCTCAACGAGAAGGGCGAGAAGGAGGCCGCGCGCGGCGGCGAGCTGCTCGCCTCCGAGGGCCTCTTCCCGGACGTGGTGCACACCTCGCTGCTGCGCCGCGCCATCCGCACCTCGCAGATCGCGCTGGACAAGGCCGACCGCCACTGGATCCCGGTCAGCCGCAGCTGGCGGCTGAACGAGCGCCACTACGGCGCCCTGCAGGGCAAGGACAAGGCACAGACCCTGGCCGAGTTCGGCGAGGAGCAGTTCCAGCTCTGGCGCCGCTCGTACGACACCCCGCCGCCGGTGCTGGCCGACGGCAGTGAGTTCTCGCAGTCCGACGACCCGCGCTACGCCGACATCCCGAGCGAGCTGCGCCCGCGCACCGAGTGCCTCAAGGACGTCGTCGAGCGGATGCTGCCGTACTGGTACGACGCGATCGTGCCGGACCTGGCCGCGGGCAGGACCGTGCTGGTCACCGCGCACGGCAACAGCCTGCGCGCGCTGGTGAAGCACCTGGACGGGATCTCCGACGAGGCCATCGCCGGCCTCAACATCCCCACCGGCATCCCGCTGGTCTACGAGCTGGACGCGGACTTCAAGCCGGTCGCCAAGGGTGGCCGCTACCTGGACGCCGAGGCCGCCGCGGCCGCCATCGAGGCCGTGAAGAACCAGGGCAAGAAGTAAGGCACTGAACGACGAAGGCCCCCGCACGGATGCGGGGGCCTTCGTCGTTCAGCGGTGACGACGGTCAGTGTCCGCCGCAGCAGCCCCCGTCCGCGCCGCCGCACTGGCAGGGCGCGCCGGACTGGCAGCCGCAGCCGCAGCCGGGCCCGCAGCCACAGGCGCCGAGCAGCAGGAGCGTCGGCCGGGTGCGGCAGCGGGCCGGCTCGGCGGGGCGGGGAGTGGGGACGGTCCGGGTGGGGGTGGTGGTCATGCTGCGGAGCCCTCCTCGATCAGGTGGGCAGAGTGCCTCTGCCCACCCCTTGAGTGAAGCCCTCCTCCGGAAGGGGCGTCAACGGGCGCGCAGGGGTGGGGAGTCGGTGCCCCCGTGCGCCCCCGCGCCTGATCCCGCGGGTTACTCGCCGGCCGTGCTCTCCGCCTTGAACTCGTCCGCGTGCTCACCGGTCACCAGGAAGACCACCCGCTTGGCGACCGAGACCGCGTGGTCGGCGAAGCGCTCGTAGTACCGGCCGACCAGGGTGACGTCCACCGCGGTCTCGATGCCGTGCTGCCAGCGATCGTCGATCAGGTGTGCGAACAGCTCGCGGTGCAGCTCGTCGATCGCGTCGTCGTCGCGCTCCAGCTCCAGTGCCGCCTCGACGTCCTTGGTGGCGATCACCTGGCCGGCCTTGGCCACCAGCCGCTGGGCGAGCTGGCCCATCTCCAGCAGGATGGGGTGCAGGTCGTTGGGCACCGCGGTGTGCGGGTAGCGCAGCCGGGCCACCTTGGCGACGTGCCGGGCCAGGTCGCCGCAGCGCTCCAGATCGGCGCTCATCCGCAGCGAGGTGACCACGATCCGCAGGTCGGTGGCGACCGGCTGCTGCCGGGCCAGCAGGTCGATCGCCCGGGTCTCCAGGTCGTGGTGGAGCGCGTTGACCTTGTCGTCCGCCGCGATCACGCTCTCGGCCAGGGCCAGGTCGGCGTCGAGCAGCGCGGTGGTGGCCCGGCCCATCGCCGAACCGACCAGCCGGGCCATCTCGACCAGGCTGTCGCCGATCGAGTCGAGTTCCTCGTGGTAGGTGTCGCGCATCGCTGTCCTCTCTCCTTACTGCCTGGCTGTGTCGGTGGCGGTGCCGACCGGGCGGTCCACGGCGGGGCGGACGGCCGCTGCCGATGGCGGGCACTGTACGCGCGCCACCGACCCACACGGGCCGCGCGGATCAGCCTGGGCCGTCCGGGCGACCAGCCACGGCCGAGGCAGTGAACCAGCGGCTACCTGAAGGTGAATTCTCGGCAACGGGCGGCCAATGCCTTGATCTGACGCTTTCAGCGGGCCAGGACCTTGCGCTTAGGCTGGTCGGCATGGACGTGAATGTGGCTGCCGCCGCTGCCTGCGCCATCGCCGGGCTCGGCGTCGGTCTCACGGCCGCCATCGCCTTCCGTTGGAGCGAGCGCGAACAGTCCCGGGGCAGCAGGAGCGGCAACGGCAGGCGAAGCGCCGGTTCGGCGGTGCCCTCCCCCCTTCCGGAGCCGGCTCTCCCGCCGGGTGTGGACACCGTGCTGTCCGTGCTGCGCTCCTGCGCGATCGTGCTCGGCGACGGCGACGAGGTGGTCAAGGCCAGCTCGGCCGCGTACTCGATGGGCCTGGTCCGCGGTGGCGCGGTGGCGGTCGAGCCGATGCTCGCGCTGGCCCGGGCGACCCGCCGGGACGGCGAGATCCGCCAGGTCGAGCTGGACGTGCCGCGGCCGGGCGTGGCCCGGACCGGCGAGCCGCTGGCGGTCTCGGTCCGGGTCGCCCCGCTGGGCTCCCGGCTGGTGCTGGTGCTGGTCGAGGACCTCACCGAGCGCAAGCGGATCGAGGCGGTCCGGCGCGACTTCGTGGCCAACGTCAGCCACGAGCTGAAGACCCCGGTGGGGGCGCTCTCGCTGCTCTCCGAGGCGGTCGCCGACGCGTCCGACGACCCGGAGGCGGTCCAGCGCTTCGCCGGCCGGATGCAGATCGAGGCGACCCGGCTGGCCAGCCTGGTGCAGGAGATCATCGACCTCTCCCGGGTCCAGGACGACCAGCTGCTGATGGATCCGGAACCGGTGCCGGTGGACGAGCTGATCGCCGAGGCGATGGACCGCTGCCGCCAGCAGGCCTCCGCCAAGCAGATCCACATCGCCGCGGGCGGCATCGCCGGCCTCTACCTGCACGGCAACCGCGGCCAGCTGGCCGCGGCACTCGGTAACCTGGTCGAGAACGCCGTCAACTACAGCCCGCCGCGGACCCGGGTGGCGATCGCCACCCGCCGGATAGCCAGCGCCGCCGCGATCGGCGAGGCCGACGGCGAACTGATCGAGATCTCGGTGACCGACCAGGGCATCGGCATCTCGGAGAAGGACCGCGAGCGGATCTTCGAACGCTTCTATCGGGTGGATCCGGCCCGCTCCCGGGCGACCGGCGGGACCGGCCTCGGGCTCTCCATCGTCAAGCACGTGGCGGCCTCGCACGGCGGGACCGTCTCGGTCTGGAGCGTCGAGGGCCAGGGCTCCACCTTCACCGTCCGGCTCCCCGCCGGACAGAACCCCGCGTCGGCCGCGCCGGCGCAGGACGACCGACCGACAACCGCAACCCCCATTCCTGCCCCGGAGGCCCGATCGTGACCCGAGTACTGGTGGTCGAGGACGAGGAGTCGTTCAGCGACGCCCTCTCGTACATGCTCCGCAAGGAGGGCTTCGAGGTGGCCGTCGCCGCCACCGGGCCCGACGCGCTGGAGCAGTTCGAACGGAACGGCGCCGACCTGGTGCTGCTCGACCTGATGCTGCCCGGGCTGCCCGGCACCGAGGTCTGCCGTCAGCTCCGGGTGCGCTCCAACGTGCCGGTGATCATGGTGACCGCCAAGGACAGCGAGATCGACAAGGTGGTCGGGCTGGAGATAGGTGCCGACGACTACGTCACCAAGCCGTACTCCACCCGCGAGCTGGTCGCCCGGATCCGCGCGGTGCTCCGCCGCCGCGGCGAGGACGGTGGCCCGGGCACCGACGGCGCCGGCCCCGGCGCGCTGGAGGCGGGCCCGGTCCGGATGGACGTGGACCGGCACGTGGTGACCGTGGACGGCGGCAAGGTCGACCTGCCGCTCAAGGAGTTCGACCTGCTGGAGATGCTGCTGCGCAACGCCGGCCGGGTGCTCACCCGGATGCAGCTGATCGACCGGGTCTGGGGTGCGGACTACGTCGGGGACACCAAGACCCTGGACGTGCACGTCAAGCGGCTGCGGGCGAAGATCGAGCCGGACCCGGGCGCGCCGCGCTACCTGGTCACCGTGCGAGGCCTGGGCTACAAGTTCGAGCCGTAAACCGCTCGAGCCGACGGCCGAGGGCGGGGGGGGGGAGGCGGGGGGGGGGGGGGGGGGGGGGGGGGGGGGGGTGGGAGGGCGCACGGCTGTGCCTCCCTTTCCAGGTTTTCGACTTT
>NZ_JBVHLF010000091.1:0-8830 GCF_055559155.1 Kitasatospora sp. NPDC024654 | reverse complement strand
ATGCTGTCCTTACTCGGCGCCTACCACCCGCCCCCCCCCCCCCCCCCCCCCCCCCCCCCCCCCCCCCCCCCCCCCCCCTCTCTGCCCCCCCCCCCCTCGGCCGTCGGTTGTGCGCGCGCCGTCGCGCGCTGGGTCAGTGCGCCGTCGCGCTGGCGGTCGCCGAGGCGCCGGCACCGGCGGCGGTGCCACCGGGCGCACTGGCGGAGGCGGTCGCCGACGGGACGGCCGAGCCCGAGGCGGACGCACCGGCCGACGGGGACGGGCTGCCGGAGGCCGCCGGGGAGCCCGAGGCGGAGGTCGAGGCGCTGGCCGACGGGGCGACCGGGCCGTACGACGCGAGGTACCCCGTGGCCGGGCTGACCTGCGCCTGGGCACTCACCGAGCCCGCCGTGTTGAAGGTGAACGAGGTCGGCGTGAAGCCGCCGACCGGCAGCTGGATCGAGGCCAGGTGGGCCGACGGCTGGCCCTGGCTGCCGAATGACACCGCGCCACCGGCCGGCACGACGATGCTGGGCACCGTGGCGCCGGTGGCGTCCTCAAGGGTCGCCGCGGTGTTGTTCACCGTGATCGACTGCAGCGTCTCCGGGCTGCTGCCGGTGTTGCTGATGCTCAGGGTGACGGTGGCCGGGCCGGGGGCGTCGGGGGTCGCGTCGGGGGCGGTGACGACGACGATGCTGTTCAGCCGGAGGTCGTTGCCCAGCGTCACGGCCGGGGTGTTCGGCTTGATCTGCTGGGTCTCCGCGGTCTGGCCGGCCGAGCAGGCGGACAGCGAAACGGTGGCGAGGGCGAGAACGATGGCGGCAGATCCGCCGCGTCGAAGGCTGCGGCTCACGGCGGCGGCATCTCCTTGGTCGCGTGTCGAGTGGTCAGCGCTCAGATTACCGACCGCACTTATCCGCTTCTCACGGGGTGGCCCCGTGGCGCGCCGCTGGGCCCCCGGACGGGGGCGGCCCACGGGTGGTGCGGGGTCACACGGCAGCGCTCGGGCGACTGTTCGAGCGGCCTCCGGCGCTGCCGCGCCGGCCGCGACCGAGTGGGGTGTGGCCGATCGGGGCGCGCCCCGCCGGGCGGTCAAGATCGGATCACGATCCGGAAACGTCGAAATTCCGGTGTCGACTCCAAGATCGAATGCCGGTTTCGGGGGCCGGGTCGCGGGTTTCGCCGGCTGCGCGAACCGCCTCCGACCTGCGAGAAGCCCCTCCCGGCGGGTGGCCGCAGCACGTCGCAGGGGTCCTTGTCAAGCCCCGAGACCGGCCCTGACCTGCGAAAACGCCCTTCGGGTGGACGGAAAAGCGTGTTATTCTGGAAAGCCACGGAAGGGGTCCTGTCACATGACGTTCAAGGTTGGCGACACGGTGGTCTACCCCCATCACGGGGCTGCACTGATCGAGGCCATCGAAATTCGCCAGATCAAAGGTGTGGACAAGACCTACCTGGTGCTGAAGGTTCAGCAGGGTGACCTGACGCTGCGCGTCCCCGCGGAGAACGCGGAGTTCGTCGGCGTGCGCGACGTGGTCGGCCAGGAGGGTCTGGACCGGGTCTTCGAGGTGCTGCGTGCACCGTACACCGAGGAGCCCACCAACTGGTCCCGTCGGTACAAGGCGAACCTGGAGAAGCTCGCGTCGGGAGACGTCATCAAGGTCGCCGAGGTCGTCCGCGACCTGTGGCGGCGCGAGCGGGAGCGCGGCCTGTCGGCCGGCGAGAAGCGGATGCTCGCCAAGGCGCGGCAGATTCTCGTCAGCGAGCTGGCGCTCGCGGAGAACACCAACGAGGACAAGGCGGAGACGCTGCTCGACGAGGTGCTCGCCTCGTAGTGCCGGCGGTTGCCGTTCACAGCGCCCGGCGCTGCGGCGTCGCCCGGGGTCGGTAGGACTCGGGTGATGCGGTGGCACTCCGGGCGCTGCGGCATGCCCGGATAAGGTGATGCTTCGCGGTGCGGATCGCTGTGCTCGGCGGAACGCTCGGTGCTGATCGCTGTGCGCGCGGGCCAGGCCGCCTCGCGAGGGCCGCCAACCACGCCGGTACCCGAGAGGCGGCGCCGGTGTGGAAGGGGTCCGGTGCACCGTCTGACGGGTACGCCTGGGCCATACCCACTTCGCTGAAGGAGTGAAACCTGAACACCACAGGAGTAGTTGCAGCCGCCGTGGTCCCCGCCGCCGGGCGCGGCGAGCGGCTCGGCCCCGGTGCCCCCAAGGCGCTGCGCGAGCTGGGCGGCGCGCCGCTACTGGTGCACGCGGTCCGGGCGCTGGCGCGCAGCCGGGCGATCGGGCTGGTCGTGGTCGCCGCCCCGGCCGACGGGGTGGCCGAGGTGGTCGGTCTGCTGGACAGTCACGGGCTGGCCGGCAAGGACGTCCGGGTGGTGGCCGGCGGCGCGACCCGGCAGGAGTCGGTGCGGCTCGGCCTGGCCGCCGTCCCGGCCGGGACCGAGGTCGTGCTGGTGCACGACGCGGCCCGTCCGCTGGTGCCGGTGGAGGTGGTGGACGCGGTGGCGGCCGCCGTCCGGGCCGGGGCCGAGGCCGTGGTGCCGGCGGTTCCGCTGGCCGACACCGTCAAGCGGGTCGAGCCGCGCCCGGCCGGTGAGCCGGAGCCGGTGCTGGACACGCCCGAGCGCGCGGCACTGCGCGCGGTGCAGACCCCGCAGGGCTTCCGCCACGACGTGTTGGTCGAGGTGCACGCCAAGGCGCTGGCCGAGGAGGCCGCCGGCATGGCGCCCGCGGTCACCGACGACGCCGGCCTGGTCGAGCACTACGGCGGCCGGGTGGTCGTGGTGCCGGGCCACGAGGAGGCGTTCAAGGTGACCCGTCCGCTGGACCTCGTGCTGGCCGAGGCCGTGCTCGCCCGGAGGAGGGCTTCCGATGGTTTCTGACCGGTCGTCCGGTGCGCCGGTACTGCCGCGGGTCGGCATCGGCACCGATGTGCACGCCTTCGAGGCCGGTGCCCCGCTCTGGGTGGCCGGCCTGCGCTGGGAGGGCTACGAGCAGGGCCTGGCCGGCCACTCGGACGGCGACGTCGCCGCCCACGCGGCCTGCGACGCGCTCTTCTCGGCGGCCGGGATCGGTGACCTCGGCGCGCACTTCGGCACCGACCGTCCGGAGTGGGCCGGTGCGTCCGGCGTCCGGCTGCTCGGCGAGGCGGCTCGGATCGTCCGGGCCGCGGGGTTCGAGATCGGCAACGTCTCGGTGCAGGTGATCGGAGTGCGCCCGAAGATCGGCAAGCGGCGCGAGGAGGCGCAGGCCGCGCTCTCCGCGGCGGTCGGCGCGCCGGTCTCGGTCTCCGGCACCACCACGGACGGGCTGGGGCTCACCGGGCGGGCCGAGGGCCTGGCCGCGCTGGCCACCGCGCTGGTCTACCGGCGCGACTGAGCCCGCCCGGCGGCGGCGCTGGTCGGGGCGGGGGAATAGCCCCGCTCTGACGGGTGTTCAGGCTGATCGGCCCGGGCCATGTGGGTAGCTTGGGCAACGGTTGATCACCTGTCGGCTGACCGCACCGAGATGAGGCCCGCAATGACCGTGCAGCTCTCCGAGAAGGCCCGTGCCCTGCTCGACGGCAAGAGTTTCGCCGTGGTCGCCACCCTGCAACCGGACGGCAGTCCGCAGAGTTCGGTGGTCTGGGTCACGCGGGACGGCGACGACGTGCTGTTCTCCACCGTCCAGGGCCGGCGCAAGCACCTCAACCTGGTCCGCGACCCGCGGATCTCGCTGCTCGTCAACCCGCCGGAGGAGCCGTACAGCTACCTGGAGGTGCGCGGCGAGGCGGCGCTGACCACCGAGGGCGGCGCGGAGCTGATCGACGAGCTGTCGCACAAGTACCTGGGCAAGGACTACCCCAACGACACCCCGGAGACCGTCCGGGTGGTGGTCCGGCTGACCCCGCAGCGGGTGATCGAGAGGTTCTGATCCGGATCGGACGGCTCCGCTCTGCCACGGTGCGTCATCCGGGCACTCCCTCCCGTCACACCCGCGCAGCACCGGCGTCACAAGCGCAAATTCTTGGCAGCCCCGCGACAGAAACGTCGCGGGGCACTACCCGCTTCCCACTACGCTTGACGCTGTGAGTATTCGCCTGTACGACACCAGCACCCGCCAGGTACGCGACTTCGTCCCGCTTGTACCGGGTTGTGTCTCGATCTACCTGTGCGGCGCCACCGTGCAGGCCCCTCCGCACATCGGGCACGTCCGGTCCAACCTCAACTTCGACATCATGCGCCGGTGGTTCACCCACCGCGGCTTCGACGTGACCTTCGTGCGCAACGTCACGGACATCGACGACAAGGTGATCCGCAAGGAGCACGAGCTGGGCGTCCCGTGGTGGCAGATCGCGTACGCCAACGAGCGCGCGTTCAACGACGGTTACCAGGCGCTCGGCTGCCAGCCGCCGACCGCGGAGCCGCGGGCCACCGGCCACGTCCCCGAGATGATCGAGATGATGCGGACGCTCATCGCCAAGGGACACGCCTACGCCGCCGAGGGGAACGTCTACTTCGCCGTCACCACCTACCCGGGCTACCTGCAGCTCTCCAACCAGCAGCTGGAGCACCTGCTGCAGCCGGAGGGCGAGGGCGAGACCGGCAAGCGCGACGCGCGTGACTTCGCGCTCTGGAAGGCGGCCAAGGAGGGCGAGCCGTTCTGGGAGACCCCGTGGGGCCCCGGGCGCCCGGGCTGGCACCTGGAGTGCTCCGCGATGGCGCACAAGTACCTGGGCAGCGCCTTCGACATCCACGGCGGCGGGCTGGACCTGATCTTCCCGCACCACGAGAACGAGATCGCCCAGTCCAGGGCCTTCGGCGACCACTTCGCCGGCTACTGGGTGCACAACGCCTGGGTCACCATGAGCGGCGAGAAGATGAGCAAGTCGCTCGGCAACTCGGTGCTGGTCTCCGAGATGGTCCGGCGCTGGCGGCCGATCGTGCTCCGCTACTACCTGGGCGCCCCGCACTACCGCTCGATGATCGAGTACAGCGAGGAGTCGCTGCGCGAGGCGGAGGCCGGATTCGGCCGGATCGAGGGCTTCATCCAGCGGGTGGTCGAGCGCTGCGGCGAGGTCGAGCCGGCCGCCGAGGTGCCGCCCGCCTTCGCCGAGGCGATGGACGACGACCTGGGCGTGCCGCAGGCGCTGGCCGTGGTGCACACCGCCGTCCGGCAGGGCAACAGCGCCCTGGCGGCGGACGACAAGGAGAACGCGGTAGCGCGGCTGGCCGAGGTCCGTGCGATGCTCGGAGTGCTGGGTCTCGACCCGCTGGACCCGCAGTGGGCCGGCAACGACCGCGGCGACGACCTGCACGGGGTGGTCGACTCGCTGGTCCGGCTGGTCCTGGAACAGCGGCAGGCGGCCCGGGCCCGCAAGGACTTCGCCACCGCGGACGCCATCCGCGACCAGCTCGGTCTGGCCGGGCTGGCGATCGAGGACACCCCGTCCGGCCCGCGCTGGACGATCAACAACCAGTAATCCCGCCACGGAGGTCCGTGGAGGGGTGAGGGTGGGCCGTACCGGCTGCCGAGACGGCCGGTACGGCCCACCCGCGTGACGCAGAGCATGCGCCCGCCGTGGCAGACCGCCGCGACCGGGCATGACGGACAGACAGGAAGTACAGCCATGGCCGGCAACAGCCAGCGCAGGAACCGCCGCAACCCCGGGTCGAAGAAGGGCGCGAGTGTCGGGACCGGCGGCCACAGCCGGAAGGCGCTCCAGGGCAAGGGCCCGACCCCGCCCGGTGAGGCCCGCAAGGGTCACCCGAAGCAGCGCGCCGCCAACGCCGCGCTGAAGCGCGAGCGGGACGCCAAGGCCCGGGCCGGCATGCGTCGGGCCGGCGGCGGCGGGCGCGGTGGCCGCGGTGGCGCGGGCGCCGCCGAGCTGGTGGTCGGCCGCAACTCGGTGGTCGAGGCGCTGCAGGGCGGGGTCCCGGCGACCGCGCTGTACGTGATGCAGTTCATCGACACCGACGACCGGGTGCGCGAGGCGTTCCAGGCGGCCAACGACCGGGGCATCCCGCTGATGGAGGCGCCGCGCCCGCAGCTGGACCAGATGACCGGTGGGCTCAACCACCAGGGCCTGGTGCTGCAGGTCCCGCCCTACGAGTACGCGCACCCGGAGGACCTGCTGGACGCCGCCTCCGAGCAGGGCGAGGACGCGCTGATCATGGCGCTGGACGGGGTGACCGACTCGCGCAACCTGGGTGCCGTGGTCCGGTCGGCCGCCGCCTTCGGCGCGCACGGCGTGGTGATCCCCGAGCGGCGGGCCGCCGGGATGACGGCCGGCGCCTGGAAGACCTCCTCGGGTGCGGCGGCCCGGCTGCCCGTCGCCCGGGCGACCAACCTGACCCGGGCGCTGGAGGCCTACCAGAAGGCCGGGCTGATGGTGGTCGGGCTGGCCGCGGACGGCGAGGCCGAGATCGGCGACCTGGAGGCGCTGACCGGCCCGGTGGTCATCGTGGCGGGTTCCGAGGGCAAGGGCCTGTCCCGGCTGGTCTCGGAGACCTGTGACCTGCGGGTGCGGATCCCGATGCCGGGTGCCACCGAGTCGCTGAACGCGGGCGTCGCGGCTGGGATCGTGCTGTACGAGGCGGCGCGGCTGCGGGCCAAGCGCTGAGTCGCGGCCGGCTCGGAGCCGGCCGGGGGCGGGGGGGGGGTCGTGCCCGCCCGCTCCTGCGTGTGGGTGGCGATCGGCGCGGAGTTGACGTCTTCTGTCCGGCTCTGACTGCGCGGATCACCATCTCGCGCGTCGCTGACCAGAACCGTCAGCCACGCCCGGGAGTTGCACCCGGGAGAGTGTCCTAACCGGCTGTCACCCGGTTAGAGGGGGCGTGGACACCAGAACACCTCGGCGCCCAAGGCAGGGCGGAGCGGCAGGGATAGACGCTGAGCCCGGCCTCAGCACCGTCAAGGTGCCGAGCGATCCGGCCCGCCTGAGCAGCACCCAGGCCAGCTTCCGGCTCAGGCTCCCCGCGCCGGTGGCTCCGATGATCGACGCCCCCTCGATGACCGGCGTGCCGCAGGCCGACGCCTTCGGGCGGCCGTACGCGCCGCTCGCCTACGCCGGGCGGCCCGGGCTGGTCCGGGCCGGCGGCGCGGACAGCGGCGGAACGGCCGACACCCTCGGCGGCGGGGTACCCCGCCGGAAGGGCCGGGTCACCGCCGTCACCTGGACCGGGCAGGCGATGCCCGGCGACGTGGCGGCCACCCAGCTGCTGGACGCGGTGCGGCTGAACAGCGCCTCCGCGCCGGTCGGGGCCGCCGCGCTGGCCGGCGGCGGGCACGGTGGCCTGCCGCTCGGCGGCGGGTCCTCGGTCAGGCTGGTCGACCCCGGGTCGACCCAGCTGCTCGACCCGGAGTGGGACGACACCCTCGGCGGTTCGTACGGGCGGGCCGTCCCGCGGCAGCAGTACGGGCCTGGGATGACCGGCCCGGGCGGGCACGGCGGGTACGGCGCCGGGCGACCGGCCGAGGGCCGCCCGCCGCGGCGACCGGAGCCGCCCGGCTGGGTGCCGGCCGGCGAGTTGCCGCAGCACTCGGCCAGCACCGGCGAGCCCAGCCGGCACGCCTGGTACCCCGGGCGCCGGGTCGACCTCGGCCTGGTGCTGCTCCCGCTGCGGGTGCTGCTCGGTTCGCTCTCGGTCTACGCCGGCTTCAGCAAGCTCTGCGACCCGGTCTACTTCGACGGCGGCGACCGCGGCTCGATGATGCGCTGGCTCTCCTCGCTGCACCCGTGGCGGGCCGCCGAGCCACTGCTGGCCTTCGCCATGGCGCACCCGGTGGGTGCCGGGCTGGGGGTGGCCTTCACCGAGGTCGTGGTCGGCGTGCTCTCGCTGCTCGGGCTCTGGCAGCGGTTGGCCGCCGCGACCGCGATGGCGCTGTCGGCCGCGCTGCTCTTCACGGTCAGCTGGCGGGCGGTGCCGGTCTACGACACCCCCGACCTGATCTTCCTGGCGGCCTGGAGCCCGCTGCTGATCGCCGGGGCGCCGTTCGCCTCCTTGGACGGGCGGCTTGCCCTGGAGGCCTGGCGGCGGTACGGCGCCGCGCCGAAGGCGGTGCGCCGCCGGGTGCTACGCCGGGGCAGCGTGGTCGCCTCGGTGGTGATCGGGCTGACCCTGCTGTTCGGCTCGCTGCTGGGCGCCGCGGTGCGCACCGGCGGGCAGCCGCAGCCGAGGCCGACCCGGGTGCCGTCCAACTACGGCACGCCGGTCTGGCCGACCACCGGCGGTACCGGTGGGGCCTCGCACGCGCCGGTGGCGGGCACCCGGTCGGGGCCGGCCGGGGGACCGACGCCCTCCGTCGCGCCGTCCGCGACGCCGTCGGCCGCGCCGACGCCGTCCACCGCGGCGAAGGCCCCGAAGGCACACCCGTCCGCGCCGCGGTCCACGGCCGCGGAGCGGGCGGGCGAGGCGACGGGTTCGTCCGGCCAGGGCGGCGGCTCGACCTCCGGGACGGGCACCGCCTCGCAGCCCGGGACGGCGGGTTCGTCCGGTTCGGCCGGCAGTGGGGCGGGCACCCGGGTGCCGAAGCCCACCCCGAGCGGCGGCGGGCTGCTCGGGAGCGTGCTCGGCAGCGGGCCGCCGGCGGTGAGCCTGGTCGGGATGGCCGACGCGCCGGCGTCCTCCGGGCGGGGCGCGGTGTAGCGGATCACGCGGCTCGGGGGGGGGGGGGGGGGGGGGGAGGAGAGAGACCAAGCCACGACTTCCCCTCCCCTCCCCCCCCGACCCCCCCCCCCCCCCCCCCCCCCCCCCCCCCCCCCCCCCCCCCCGCGGCCGGATCGCGCTGCTCGCCTGGCAGACCCGGGACGCCGAGCGGGCCTGCGGCTCCGCCGCCCGAGCCGACCACGCCGCGGACGCGGGCGC
>NZ_JBVHLF010000090.1:0-25704 GCF_055559155.1 Kitasatospora sp. NPDC024654 | reverse complement strand
GAGGTCTACTCGATGCGCAAGGAGCAGGTCGTCCGCTCCTACAAGGGCGAGATCGCCGGGCGGGTGCACGCCGCGCACTGGGCCCAGGCCGGCACCGTGCTGGTCGCCGACCTGCTGGACGGCCGCTCGGACGGCCGCACCCACGCACCGGGCCAGGTGGACCGGGCGGTGGACGCGGTGCGCGCGGCCGGGGCGAGCGGACGGATCCTCTTCCAGGGCGACTCGGGCTACTACGCGGGCGAGGTCGCCGAGCAGATCGTCGCCCGCGAGGCATTGTTCCGCCTCGGGGTCCCGCGCAGCCGGCCCTTGTGGCGGGCGGTGGCCGCCGTGCACGAGGACGACTGGACCGAGGCTGTGGACTACCCCACCGCGCAGGTCGCGCTGCTGGACTACACTCCGGCGGGCTGGCCCGACGGCACCCGTGTGATCGCCCGCCGGGTGCGCTACGACGCCGCCGAACTGTCCGCGGACCCGCGCTCGCGCCGCTCGCGCACGATCGGCAAGGACCAGCTCGCCCTGGTCCTGGACGGCATCGCCGACCAGGCATACGCATACTCGTTCATCGCCACCAACGAGGAGCTGGACCTGGATGAGGAGCTCGCGCTGGCGGAGTGGGAGTTCCGCCGCCGCACCAGGATCGAGGAACTGTTCCGCGACACCGCCCACGGCGCCGGGCTGAACCACCTGCCCTCTGCCTCCCACGCGGTCAACAGCATGTGGATGTGGGGCGCGCTGCTGGCTTACAACCTGTCCGCGTGGCTGCGGATGCTCAGCCCTCTCGGCATGGCACGCCGTCGCATCGCCACCGTGCGCCGCCTGCTGATCCGCCGGGCCGCCCGCTGGACGGTCACCGCCCGCCGCCACGAACTCCACTTCACCGCCGCAGCGGGTGAGTTGATCGCCAACACGCTGGCCAGGATCCGCGCCCACCGTCACCTGCCGGCCGCCTGACCACCGTCCCCACTGGGCCCGCACCACCGTAACCGCCCTGGAAAGCCGCCCACCCGGCACGACAGCCGGGCCGTCCGCCTACCCAGACACACCGCAACGGCGCCAACGGCCAGCACAGAGATCAACTGACCAGCCGTCGGCCACTACCTGCGGATTCGGGTCTGAGGGGGCCGGGACGCAGCAATGCGTCCCGGCTACCCGACTGCTCAGCGTAGTCACTGCCGACGGCTCCACCCAGTCCGGCTCCCTGATCGACGAGATCGTCCGCGAGGGAGCCCGCCGCATGCTCGCCGCCGCCCTGGAAGCGGAAGTCAACCAGTACATAGCCGAGTTGACTGCGGAGAAGGACGAGTATGGGCGCCGCCTGGTGGTCCGCAACGGCCACCACCGGCCGCGGTCGGTGGTCACCGCGGCCGGCCCGGTCGAGGTCAGGGCCCCGCGGGTGAACGACCGGCGGATCGACGAGGAGACCGGCGAGCGCAAGCGGTTCTCCTCGAAGATTCTCGCGCCGTGGTGCCCGAAGTCGCCGAAGATCTCTGAGGTTCTGCCGCCGCTCTACCTGCACGGACTGTCGTCCGGGGACTTCGTACCCGCCCTGGAGCAGTTCCTCGGCGGCACCGCTGGCCTGTCCTCGGCCACCGTCACCCGGCTGACCAAGCAGTGGAGCGACGACCACGCCGCCTTCCAGGAGCGAGACCTGTCCGACCGCGACTACGTCTACGTCTGGGCCGACGGCGTGCACCCCAAGGTCCGGCTCGGCCAGGCCCACTCCTGCGTCCTGGTCCTGCTCGGCGTCCGACTGGACGGCACCAAGGAGCTCATCGCCCTGGCAGAGGGGCTTCGGGAGTCCACCGAGTCGTGGGCCGACCTGTTGCGAGACTGCCGCCGGCGCGGCATGCGCGACCCCGAGTTGGTGGTCGGCGACGGTGCCATGGGCCTGTGGCGGGCGCTCGCCGAGGTGTTCCCGGCCGCACGGCATCAAAGGTGCTGGGTTCACAAGGCCCGCAATGTCACCAACTGCCTGCCGAAGTCCGCACAGCCCGGGGCGACGAAGGCAATGCAGGAGATCTACAACGCGGAGGGCCGCAGCCACGCCGAGAAGGCGATCGAGGCCTTCGCGCGCGCCTACGGTGCCAAGTTCCCGAAGGCCGTCGCGAAGATCACCGACGACCGGGACGAACTGCTCGCGTTCTACGACTTCCCGGCCGAGCACTGGATCCACCTGCGGACCACGAACCCCATCGAGTCGACCTTCTCCACCGTCAAGCTCCGCACCAAGGTCACCCGCGGCGCCGGGAGCCCGGCCGCGGCCTTGGCCATGGTGCTCAAGCTCGTCGAGTCCGCCCAGGCTCGCTGGCGTGCGATCACCGGCGCCCACCTCGTCCCGCTGGTCCGCGCCGGCGCACGCTTTGAGAACGGCGTCCTGGTCGAGCGGTCCGAGGTGGCGGCATGAACGCCATGATTGCGGTACTTGGAGCGCTGACCGACCGCGATCCGGATCGTCGCGATGTCGCCGCCGACGCCCTCGGGGACCGCCTGCGCGGCACCGCACTCGACGCGGACACCGCCCGTCTGGTCGTCGCACGCCTGGTCAGCCTGGCCATCAACGAATCGGTGACCAAGGTCCGCGAGTCCGCCCTGAACTCGATCAGCGAGGCATTCAACCACCACCGCCTGCCCCTGGACCTCGTCGAACCACTGACGGCCGCCATGCCGACGATGGAGCGCGAACTCCTCGAACACGCTCTCTACATCCTCGGTGCCACCCACTCCCCGCAGGCCCGGCCCCTGATCGAGCCCTTCCTCCAGCACCCCGACCCAAAGGTACGCGAAGTAGCCCGGCTCGCAGCAGCCGAGATCACCGCAGCCGAGTCGGAGGGCCTCACTCACAACTCTTGACTAGCAGGCCGGCGGCAGTCGTGCTGTTCCGTCCCCAGCGCCCCGGCATCGACCGCGTGGCGCATCCGCTTCTGCCGACGGAATGGGAAAGTTGACGCCTGCCGGCACTGCTCGGAGCGGTCCGCAAGGCCAAACATCGGGTGTGTCAGAGCCGTCTCATGGTGAACAGGGTGGTCCCGTACGCCGCGTCCACTTCCTTCCGCTCGGTCTCGGTGAACCCGACCTTGGCCAGCACACGGCGAGAAGCGGTGTTCCAGTCCCAGACCGTGGCCCACAGACGTTCGTACCCCGATGATCTCGCCCATTCCAGAACCGCCAACGAGGCCTCAGTCGCGTATCCCTGACGCCAAACTCGGCGTAGCAGCTCGAACGCCAGTTCCGGTTTCCCTGTCGATCCTCGCCCGCTGTCGACCAGCCCGCAGTAGCCGATGACGTCACGAGAGGCCTTCCGCTCGACCGCCAGCAACCCAATCGACCACAGCTGGTTGGTGCGGATCGAATCCTCGAGCTCCGCGACCGTGGGGTGTCCGTCCGCGTCGATCCGGCGGTGCGGCGGCACTCGTGGATCACGTTCGGTCCACAGCTCACGCTGGACGACAGCCTCGGCTACCCGCCAAGGTCTGAGTAGCAGGCGAGTCGTCTCGAGTACAATCTCGCTGCCCGGAGTCGCGCCACCTGTCATGACAGCAACCATCTCACGGGCGAACGCACTGTCGTGCCACGGGGCGCACGGTCGGTCCTGCCGGTCGTGGACGCTCGATGTGCGGGACCACCGAGGTCAATTGCTGAGCGTCGTCTTGGACTTGTGCACCTTCGGCTGTACCCGGTTGGACGCGTTGACCCGCACCCCCACATTCTCGACCCAAGCGACAACGTCGCCGGCGTGAACGACCCGATCCACAACTCTTGACAATGGCTCCGACGGTGGCGTGTAGGGGTGATCGGGTCACGCGCCTGGACGAGGATGGGGTACGCCGGGGGCGATGGTGCGAACGCTCTGACGTCAGGGCCGGGAAAGGCGTCGGTGATCAGCCCTCGTCGTCGACGGTGCTGCCGTCGACGACGGCGTCGAGTTGGGCTGTCAGGTCGTCGACCATGCGGCCGAGCAGGCGGATGAACTCTTTGCGGTCTTTGGCGGGCCATTCCGTCAGGGCGGTAGCGAACCAGCCGTTGATGACTGCTGTATAGCGGTCGACGAGGTGCTGCCCGGACGGTGTGAGGGCGATTAGGCGGGCCCGCTGGTCGTCCGGGTCGGGAACGCGCTTGACGATTCCCCGCTTCTCCAGGTTGTTGAGCTGCCGGGTGACGTGGGGCCCGACGACCTGCATGCGGGTGGCGATCTCACCGACCCGCAGCGGGCGTTCGGCGGTGTCAAGGGTGACGAGGATCGTCATCGCGGGCCGGTCCAGCGTCACCTCGGCGGCCTCGGTGGCTCGTTCGTACAGCTGCCCGCGGTTCAGTAGGGCCCTGAGCTGCATCATGCGCGGCAACAGCCCTGTGGTCGCGTCGCTTCTCGGGTTCACGCCCCAACTCCCTTGATGGATACCTAACTTAGGTATATTGTCATCCTTGGACCCAGCCGCCGACAGCGGCCCAGCTCACCTTCGGAAATGATACCTAAGGTAGGTAATTAACGCCATGAACGAGCCCTCGCTCGACGTCCTCATCATCGGCTCCGGCCCCACCGGCCTGACTCTCGCCTGTGAGCTGGCCCGGCGCGGCGTGAGCTTCCGCCTCGTCGAGCGCGCCGAGCAGCCGAGCACCGCCTCGCGCGCCAAGACCATCCAGCCCCGCACCCTGGAGGTCGCCGACGACCTCGGCGTGATCGAGCGTGTCCTCAAGGAGGGCGCGGTGAACATCCCCACCCGCCACTACGACCGCGACCGGGCGGTCTCCGAGGCTGTCGAGGTCGCCGGCGGTACGCCCGCGCCCGACGCCCCCTATCCGCCGGTGTGGCTCTCCCAGCCGAAGTTCGAGCAGATCCTGCGCGACCGCCTGACCGAACTCGGCGGAACCATCCACTGGGGGACCGCGGTGACTAGTCTCCAGCAGGACGCTGACGGCGTCACGGCCACAGTCGAGACCGCAGCGGAGCAGCGCACCATACGTGCCCGGTACGCCGTCGGTGCGGACGGCGGACGCAGCACCGTCCGCAAGCAGGCCGGCATCGCGCTGAACGGCACCTCTCACCCGGACCAGCGCTGGCACCTCGGCGACGTCCGGATCAACGGCCTCTCCCGCCACTGCCAGCACCTGTGGACGAGCCGGGAGCACGGCATCCTCTCCCTCTTCCCGCTGCCCGGCACCGACCTGTGGCAGTTCCAGGCATCCATCCCCGCCGACGAGGCCGAACCCGAAGCGCCGTCCCTGGAGCTGTTCCGTCGCATCTTCGCCGCCTGCACGGGCATGCCCGAGGTGAGCATCCAGGACGCCGACTGGCTCTCCCTCTACAAGATCAACGTGGCCCTGGCCGACCAGTACCGCGCAGGGCGGATCTTCCTCGCCGGAGACGCCGCGCACATCCACTCGCCGGCCGGCGGCCAGGGCATGAACACCGGCGTCCAGGACGCCTACAACCTCGGCTGGAAACTCGCGGCCGTCCTCGCCGGCGCCGACCCCACCCTGCTCGACACCTACGAACAGGAACGCCGCCCCATCGCCCAGGCCGTACTCCGTGACAGCACCGCCCGGCTCCACAAGGTGATGCGCGCGGCGAGCGAGGGCGACGGATCATCCGCGCAACGCGGACTGACAGACGACCTCACCACCGGCCTGAGCATCGCCTACCCCGACAGCCCGCTCACCGACGGCCCAGATGCGGGGGGCCGCGCCCCCGACGCCCCCTGCCAGGACGCCGCCACCGGCCACCCCGTGCGCCTGTTCGACCTGCAACGCGGCCCGCACTGGACGCTCCTCTCCTTCGGAACCATGACGGCCAACCAACCCCCCTCCGGCCTGCGGGTCTTCCGCGTAACCACCGATCCGACCGCCACCAGCCCCGACACGGTGATCGACATCAACGGCCACGCCCACCAGGCCTACGACACCGCCAGGGGCGAACTCGCCCTCATCCGCCCCGACGGCTACATCGCCGCCCGCCGCCCCACCTGCGACCTGGCCGCCGTGCTCGCCCTGGCCACCCCGCACGGCCTGTGACACTCCAGCTCTGGCCAAGCGGCAGTCATCCACGCGCGGCACCCACGAAAAAGTCCAGCTCAAACGCCGACAAGGCGACATCACCAAACGCATACGCCGGTCCTCCCACCGCCCCTCCAAGTCGCCGGGCCGAGGGGCTGCCCGGCACGGCCGTGCAGTGGGGAGCCTGGGCACACGTGGGCGCGGGGCAGAACATGGCAGACCGCGGATTCACGATGATCAGCCCGGCGGACGGCGTCGACGCGCTCCGGCGCATCCTCGATGCCGGTTACGGACACATCAGCTACTCCCCGATCGACCAGGACCAGTGGCTGGCCCCGTACCCACACGCAGCGCGCTCCGCGTTCTTCGCCGAGACCGCGCGCACCGCAGGCGACGGTGGGGCCGTACTCGTCGATGACCTGCTGGCGGCCCCGGACGACACCACCCGCCGTACGCTGCTGCACGCACATGTCATCGAGATCGTCCGCGACATCCTCAACGCGCCCGGCCAGCACATCACCCCGACCACCTCGATGGTCATGCTCGGCCTGGACTCCCTGGCGGCCATGCAGCTCAGGCAGCGACTCCAACGCTCCCTCGGACTGTCCATCAACACCGCCGTGCTGTGGCTCAAGCCCACCGCCGCCGGCTCACCGACTGGATCCTCCAGCAGATGGGCTACGAGCCGGGGAGCCAGCCGTCTCACACGGAAGGGCCAACACCGCTGTCGGTAAGTGGCTGGCCGACTACCAGGCCGGGACGCGTAACCCCTTCAACGCCTTCGACGGCATCACCTGCATCAACCTCGACGAACGCCCCGACCGCTGGCAAGCGATGCAAGGCCGTCTGACCGCCCTCGGCATCCCACCCGAACGAGTCCACCGCCACACCGGGCAACCACCACATCGGCTGCGCCCTCTCCCACCGCCACGCCATCCAGCAGGCCCACACCGACGGCCTGGAAACCCTGCTCGTACTGGAGGACGACGCCGTCTTCCTCCCTGGCGCCGCCTGGGTGCTGCGCCGCGCCCTGGCCGAACTCGGGGAACGGCCGTGGTCGCTGCTCTACCTCGGCGGCGTGGACTGGGGCCGGACCTTCCCGCGCGCCGAGGGCTGCCACCACCTGGAAGCCGTCACCGGCATCACCACCGCCCACGCCATCGCCTACCACCTCAGCGTCTTCACCCACCTGCTCGGCGAACTGCCCGACACCGTCGAAGACATGACCGCCTGGATCCAGCGCCACAGCGCTATCGACCAGTACCTGGCCCGCTGGGACCGGCCCGACTGCTACCGCACCGTCCCTCATCGCCGTCCAAGCCGACCAGATCCACCTGGCGCCAGAGGATCTGCGTGACCAGTTCGCCCCGTGAACCGAACCCGGCACAGCGGTGCGGGGTGCCGAAAGTAGCGCCCCCAATGAACGCCCCCCGAGCCCGCCGCGACGGGCTGCGCGTCAAGCAGATTGCCGACGGCCGCCTGGCCGTCTACAACGAGCACGCCGAGCAGGGACACCTCCTCAGCCCCCTGTGCGCCACCGTCTTCCACCTCACCGACCTCACCACGGCCGTCACCCGCACCCACCCGTCGGCCGACACCGCCGTCATCCGACTCACCCTCACCGAACTGAACACCGCCCACCTGCTGCGTGAGTGACCGACCCCGGGCGGCCTCGGGACACTCGCAGCACAGGGCATCCATGCCACCCCCACACCAGGCCCGCCGCCAGCGCTCCACCGACCGCTCGCTGACCCGCAAGTCCCGGGCATCACCGCGGTCTTCCCGCCCGCCTCGAACCGGCCTCCAGCCTGCTCCTGCAGTCCCGCCACCACGGCTCGGCCTGCTACATGGCGACCAGCGACATCAACCTGCAGACCAAGCTCGCCACGGTGTCCCTGCCGTTCATCGAGCCCTGACCAGAACGGCCGGGCGCCTTTGGTTCCATCCACTCGGTGCTGGGAGTCGTCACGGGCGCACAGTAACGTACTGACCTTCGCTGCCTCGAAGTTGATGGAGGCGATCGAGGATGGCGGAGTGGTGCTGCTGCTGCGGGCGGCCGGGTCCCTGAACCCGCAGGCGCTGCGGGGGCCCGGGAGCGCTGCCGGTTCAGGGGGCTGGTGGAGCAGCGGTCAGGTGAGCAGGTCGGCGACGAGGTCGGCGAAGGCTTCGGGGGTGAGGATGCGGATGCCGAGTTCTTCGGCCTTGGCTCGCTTGGAGCCGGCCTTCTCTCCCGCGACCAGCAGGGTGGTCTTCTTCGACACCGGGCCGGAGGCCTTGCCGCCGGCGCGTTCGATCAGCTCGTTCATCTCGTTGCGGGACAGCGCGGCCAACGCTCCGGTCATGCTGCCGGTAACGACCACCGCCTCGCCGGCCAGCGGGCCGGCCGCGGTCGCGCCCGCAGTGGCCATGGTGGCAGTCGCGGCCGCGGTCGGGGTGGTCCGGGCGGTGCCGACATTCTGCGCGAGCAGGCGGTCCAGCAGCGGGCCGAGTTCGGCGAGCTCAGCGACGATGACCCGGGCCTTCTCCGCGCCGATGCCCTCGACCAGGGCCAGCGCCTCGGCGTCGGCGGCGCGGAGCGCGGCCATCGACCCGAAGTGGACGGCGATCCGGCGGGACATGGTCCGGCCGGTGCCGCGCACCCCCAGCGCGCAGAACACCCGGTTCAGCGGCCGGCTGCGGGCGGTCTCGATCGCGGCCAGCAGGTTGTCAGTGCTGATCTCGCCCATCCGCTCCAGCCCGAGGAGCTGCTCGCGAGTGAGGGTGAACAGGTCGGCGATGTCCGTGACCAGGCCGGCCTCGACCAGCTGGACGGCGCGGGTGCCGCCGAGCCCCTCGATGTCGAGCTGGTCGCGCCCGACCGCGTAGCGAATGCTGGCCACGGCCTGGCAGTTGCGGCCGCGCACGCAGCGCCAGCGCTGTTCGGTGGCGTCGATCGCGTCCCCGCACCGCGGGCAGACCTCCGGGAAGACGATCGGCTGCTCGGCGCCGGTGCGCTCATCCACCAACGGTGCCTCCACCCGCGGGATCACGTCGCCGGCCCGGTAGACGAAGACCTGGTCACCGAGCATCAGGTCGCGCCGGGTGATGTCGGCGGGATTGTGGAGCGTGGCGCAGGTGACGGTCACCCCGTCGATGACCACCGGCGCCAGCACGGCGCGCGGGGCGATGATGCCGGTGCGGCCCACGTTCCACTCGACGTCCAGCAGCCGGGTCACCTTGTGCACCGCCGGCAGCTTGCGGGCCACCGCCCAGCGCGGCGCCCGGGACCCGGCCCCGGCCTGCTCCTGGTCCGCGGCGGCATCGGCCTTGATCACCACCCCGTCGATACCGAACGGCAGCGCGGCGCGCAGCGCGGCGATCTCCTCGACGCGCTGCTGGGCCTCCTCGACGCTCGCGCAGTGTGCCGGGTGGGCCGCGGTACTGGCGGCGGTGTTCGTGCCGAGCTCGGCCAGGTGCCGCAGCAGCACGCTGTGGCCGAGGCCCTCTGCTAGGCCTATGGCGTCGTAGCCGAAGAACGTCGACTCGATCCGGTACGGGCGGTCCCTGGCCCGCAACGTGCCCGCGACCGCGTTGCGCGGGTTGGCGAACGGGGTCGCGCCGTGCGCGGTGCGGACCTGGTTGGCCTGGTCGAACTGGTCGTTGGTGAACAGGACCTCGCCCCGGACCTCGACATCGACGGGCTCGGTGAGCAGCGCGGGCAGTCCCAGGATCGCATCGGCGGCGTGGGTGATGTCCTCGCCGGCCAGGCCGTCGCCGCGGGTGATCAGCCGGCGCAGGCGGCCGGCGGTGTAGCGAGCGGCGACCGCGAGGCCGTCCAGCTTCGGCTCGACACAGAAGCCCTGGGCGGGGCGGCCCAGCCGGCGCTCCAGCCTCTCCGCCCAGTCCGCCAGCTCCCCGGCGGAGAAGACGTTGTCCAGGGACAGCATCGGCACGCTGTGCGGCACATCCCCGCTCACCGCCCCGCCGGCGACCTTACCGGTCGGGGAGTCGGGCAGCACCTCGTCCGGGTGCGCGCTCTCGTAGGCCTCGATCGCCCGCACCAGGGCGTCGTACTCGTCGTCCCCGAGCGTGGTGGCCCCGTCCGTGTAGTAGGCGGCGGCCGCCCTCACGGCGCTCTCAACGGCATCACGGTAGTCGGCAGGCGACAGCAGCACGGCGTTCTCGATCATGCGCACCATCCTCGCGCCACTCACTGACAACAGGCTGCGGACGACGCACGGCGAGCAGCCCATCGCGTTTTGGTCGCAGGTCAGGACAGGTGCCAGTCGCCTGTGGCCAGGGCCGGGAAGGTCAGACGTTTGCGGCAGCCTCGAAGACGGCGAGGGCTCGGGCGTTCGAACGCGCCGTTCGGGCCGACCACGATGTCCTGCTGGGCTTGTGGGTGGGTCGGTGGCGGAATCGACGGTCGTCCCCGTTGGGCGGTCCGCCCGCTGTGGCTGCCGTACTTGTCGTGGCTGACAATGCGTGAACGTTCGCGCTCAGCCGTGGCAGGGCCCGTCGACGACGCTCGTCGCACCGTCGACCGTGTCCGGAACCGTCAAACACACCTGCTTGCCGCTCTTCGGGTCGGTGATGGTCACCAGCCCGCTCGTCTTGAAGGAGGCCGCCTCCTCCACCTGGTAGGGCTCCAGCACGTCCAGCATCGCCGGATTCTCCAGGCCATCGCGCGGCGAGGTACTGCACGGGATAGTGATCGTGGGCCCTCCACTGGGCAGCAGCCATGTAGGTTCCGGCACGGGCGAGACGCAGCTTTCGGCCAACGAGACTGCTACGCCGGCGATCCGCTGCCCGGCCGTCTGCAGGTCACGCTCGTCTGACGGTCCTCGGATTGATGCCCGACCAGCATGACGGCACCCAAGGCGCACAGGCCCAGGCCGAGCCCGAGGAGCCCGCCACCGATGCCTCCGGCACCCTTCGAGTCGCTGGGACCCTTCGAGTCGCTCGCTCGATGCGCCTGCGCTGCCGCCGCACCCGCAACCAGAGCCAAGCCCCCGACCGCGAGGCAGGCCAGAGCCGGCCCTGTCGAGATCGACCCCACATGCTCGCCGGTATGCGGCATCCACTGGGCGACTAACACCCGAACCACCCTCCCCCATCAGTCCGCTATCAGCCTATAGGTGGGTTGTGACAGCCTCCGCGCCGCTCTGATGGATTCAACGCGGGCCGTGCGGCCATCGCCTCCGCCGCCCTACTGCCGTTGTCAGTCCCACCCCGGCCACCACGCCCTTCCTCACCGCGGCCGACGATCGGCTCCGCCCAGGGTCGGCTGACCGCGGCACGGACGGTCACGCTGATCCGCGAGGCCATCCCGCCCTCCAGCTCCTGGGTATGACGTCTCCAGGAACCGGAGGGGCGGTCTGTTGCTGGTCAGTCGCGATGCGTGCTCTGGGTGATCCGGTCGATGACGGGCGCGGCCTGTTCCGGGTTCTCCTCCAGCCACCTGGCGAGGTGTTCCCGGACAGCCTGTGCGACGCAGGCGCGGACTGCGACGTTGCCCAGCCGGTCACGCATGGCGCCCTCGAACTCGGGGTGGTCCAGCTTCACCGAGACGACCGCCGTCAGGCCCTCGCCGATCCGGTCGAAGCTGAGATCGGGGTCCGCGGCTGTCAGCAGGCGCCGCCCCCGTGCGTACGCGTTGACCGCGGCCGCCACACCGTCGCGGAAGCCCACCGTGTGCGTGCCGCCGCCATGGGTGGGTCGGCAGTTGGCGAAGCCTTGGACCGGCGCTGTCACGTTGGCCGGGGTGGTGGTTGTCTGATGGTGTGTCAGCTCGTGCTGGGGCCGGGTGCCGGCCTGGGGTCAGGCCGCGGCCGGCGAGCCGATGTTCTTGGTGGCGTGGTCCCAGATCGTGAAGCGGACGGTCATCTCGAAGCGGTGTTCGGCGGCGGTGCGGAGATGCCGTCGGGTTCGGAAGTGGGGTGAGATGCCGACGCACTTGTCGCCGCGCCAAGGGATCGCCCCAGGTCAGACCACCTTTTGGTTCCCTGATGAGAGCGGAGTGAGTGCGGGGTTGCTCGACCTTCGATCCGCAGCACGAGAGCATGGGCACGGCGATTTGTACGACTCCCTTTGGGGGCGATCACCATGCGCTCCGCAGCCCACGCCGGGCACGTCTTCCGCCGGTGCGGCTGCCGCGACCAGCAAGGCAAACAGCTCGGAGCCAGCTGCCCCAAGCTCGCCACCGACCCCGATCACGGCACCTGGACCTTCTCCCTCGACCTCCCCGAAAACGCGTCAAGGCCGCTCCCACCTCACAGTGAAAACGGCCTCCGACCTGCGAAAACGCTGGTCGGGACGACAGGATTTGAACCTGCGCCCCCTTGACCCCCCATCATGAGAAGATGCCGTCGAGCCAGTCGTAGACGACCTGGTTGCGTAGCCGGGGAGCCATCGGCCCGCAGTGAAGCTGCGCGCCCTCGGCTGTGGTGAACGTGCGCTGCTGCTTGTCGCACCGCAGCAGGTTGTAGACCTCGTTCTCCTGGCCGGGGGTCGGCATGACGAGTTGGTCGCCTTCGTACGTGGTGACGAGCGTGGGCGTGGTGACCTGGCTCGCCACGTCGGCCACGGTGAACTGCATCAGGGTCGTGCCGAGGTCGTAGAGGTCGGTGAACACCTGGCCGGCGCGCGCGGACAGCATGATCTGCCTGCCGTACCCCTCCGCCGCCTTCACCACCTCGAAGCGCTCGACGTCGCTCATGGCCGGGATGAAGTCTTGCTGCCAGATGCTGTTGATCTGCTCCTTGGTGGCTCCGTCGGCGAAGAGATCGGTGATCTTCGTCTCGAGGTTCTGCCAGGACTCCCAGAGGCTGAGGAATCCGGGGTCCGCGACCGCGGCGGCGAGCCGGTGTTCGAAGGCGGCCGCCCGGACGACGAGAAGGCCGCCGAGGCTCGACCCGCTCAGGGCGACGCGTGCGGGGTCCACCTCCGGCCGTGAGCGCAGATAGTCCACGACCGGCGTGACGACGTTCTCCCAGTCGTGGCGGAACAGGATCTGCCGTTCGAACAGCATCGAGCCCTGCCCTGGGCCTTCGAAGATCAGGGCGTTGTAGCCGCGTTCGAGGGCGGCCGCCGCGCCGAACGCCCACATCCGTACGTTCTGCGCGTCCTCGCCGTTGTTGAGGATCACTGTCGGTCGACGCATCGGCCGGTGGTCCGGCCGCAGCAGGTAGCCCGGCAGCCAGCTGTCGCCGTAGGGGATGCGGACCGGCTCGAAGGGCGGGGCGGACAGCTCGGCGAACAGACTCCAGCAACGCCGCATCGCGGCATACGCGCCGGCTTCGTTCGCCCGCGCGCTCGTGCCGAGGATGAAGTAGAGACAGAGGTCGTAGTAGGACGCGGCCCGCAGGTAGGCGGCGCGGGCGCTGGGGGTGTGCCCGGCGGCCAGCTCCTGGCCGGCCTGTGCGTCGATGCGTTGGGCGAGGGAGAGGAAGGTGTCGTAGTACGTCTGGTACGACGCGCCCGCCGCGTTGATCGCGTTGACCGCCGTGACCAGCTCGCCGAACTCGGCGGAGCCGTATCCCGTGCCGCCGAAGGCGAAGAGCGTGTCGAAGTCGAGGTCGCTCAGCGTGAACAGGTTCTGCAACGGCTGGGGAGAGGCGGTGGTGGTCGAGGCGGTCGCGGCGAGCGCGGTGGCGCTGGTGATTCCGGTCGCCAGCAGTGCGGCGCTACCTGCGCCGAGTACGCCTGCGCGCAGCAGCGACCTTCGGGAACCGGGGCTGGACGCCGCTCCGGATGGCGTGGACGACATGCGATGGCTCCTTCTACGTGCTGACGTCTTGGGTCTGGATGGGCGACATCCTTTTCGGGCGCAGGGTGACGGGGCATCACCCTGTTCGTGTGATTCAACATGCCGTGGGAGGATCGCGTGCGTGAGCTCTACGGGTCTGATTGGGGCGTCGCAGGCGTTCCGGCTGCGGCTGGAATGGTGGCGCGACCGGGACTGACCGGGCTGCTGGGTGAGGCGGTGCGGGTCACGACGGTGTCGGCCCCGGCCGGGAGCGGGAAGACGACACTGCTGTGTTCGTGGATCGAGGAGTCAGGCCTGGGCGATCGTGTCGCGTGGGTCACGGCTGGGCGGGATGAGCGTGATCCACAGAGGTTCTGGGTGTCCGTGGTCGACGCGCTGCGGCGCACGGCTCCGGGTACGGGGCTGATTCAACCCGCCTCGGCGGCGCCGGACGCGGACGGATGGGCTCTGGTCGAGCGGTTGCTGATGGGGCTCGCACCATTGCGGGAGCAGTTGTGGCTGGTGGTCGACGACCTGCACGAGCTCGGACCGGTGGCCGTACGGCAGCTTGAACTGCTGGTGATGCGGGCACCGTCGAGCCTGCGGTTCGTTCTCGCCTCACGGCATGACGTGCGGCTCGGCCTGCACCGGTTGCGGTTGGAGGGTGACCTCGCCGAGATCCGGGCGGCCGATCTCCGGTTCAGTCCGGCTGAGGCACGGGAACTGTTCGCGGCGGCGGGCCTGAGCCTCCCGGAGTCGGCATCGATGGCGCTGCACGAGCGGACCGAGGGATGGGCGGCCGGACTGCGCATGGCGGCGATGTCCCTGGCCGGGCATCCGGACCCCGAGCGGTTCGCTGCGGAGTTCTCCGGCAGCGAACGGACGGTGGCCGAGTACCTGCTCGTCGAGGTGCTGCAGCGACAGAGCGAGGAGGTCCGCCGGCTGCTGCTGCGCACCTCGATCCTGGAGTGGGTCAACGGGGAGTTGGCTCAGGCGCTGACCGGCAGCGTCATCGGGGAGCGGTTGTTGCGGGACCTGGAGAGTGCTGGTGCCTTCGTCATGTCCCTCGACGCGGCCCTGACCCGATTTCGCTACCACCCGATGTTCGCCGCGCTCCTCTCACTGGAACTGCGCCGTTCGGAACCCGGCGAGGTCGCGGTGCTGCACAGGACCGCGAGCAGCTGGTTCGCCGCGCGCAACCATCCCGTCGAGGCGATCCGCCATGCCCAGGCAGCACGTGACTGGAACCTGGCGGCACAACTGCTCGTCAGCCGTTGGCCAAGCCTGTATCTCGACGGCCGGGACACGGTCATCCACGAGCTGCTCGGCGGATTCCCCGGCGGGTTGCGCGCAGCCGACGCCGAGCTCGCGGCTCTGACCGCGGCGGACGAACTGGCGCACGGGTCGCTGAAGGCGACCGAACTGTACGTGTCCCTGAGCGAGCGAGCCATGGAATCGGTACCGACCGCCCGGCGCGGACGGGCCCAGCTGCTGCTCGGCATCGTTCGGCTGCTGACGGCCCGCCAACGCGGAGACCTGGCGGCGGAGGCACAGGAGGCCGAGCGGCTCAACGCGACGGCCGGATCCCCGGAGGCTGCGCACCCCGGCTTGAGCGAGGAACTGCGCGCGGTGGCTCTGATCGGTCTCGGCTACGCGAACAGCTGGACGGGCGGGCCGGCGCGGACGCGGCATCTGGAGGAGGGCATCGCGCTGGCCCGCCGGATCGGCAGGCCGTACCTCGAGTTCACCGGCCTCGCCTACAAGTCGGCGATCGAGGCCACCCGTCAACTGCCGGAGGCGGAGGACGACTCCCGCCGGGCCATCGAACTGGCTGAGCGGCACGGCTGGACGGACAAGACCGCAGTCGGAGTCGCCGGGGTGGCGCTGGCCGGCGCGCTGGCCTGGCAGGGCCGGCTCGCCGAGGCCGAGGTGTGCCTGCGGCGCGCCGGTCTGACGGTCGGACCGGAGGTCGAGGCCGTGGCGTCGTTGGCGGCGCTGTTCATCCGCGGCCAACTCGAACTGGCGCGCGGACGCGCCGCCGAGGCGCTGACCACGTTCCTGGCCGCCGAGGTGCTGACCGGCCGCATGACCACGCCGCATCCGTTCGTCAGACCCGTGCGTGCCTGGCTTCTGCGCACACGGATACGGCTCGGCGAGACCGATCAGGTTGAACGAGCCCTCACGGAGCTCGGCGAGCGGGAACGGGGCAGTGGTCTGATCCGCGTCACCGCCGCGATCCTGCGCCTGGCCCAGGACGATCCGCGCGCAGCGATCGCCGAACTCGCTCCGGCTCTTGCAGGTTCAGCCCATCAGGAGCGGCAGTCTTGGCTGGTCGAGGCCTTCCTGTTGGAGGCGAGCGCTCGGCAGGCGCTGAGCGACGGGCCTGGCGCCGGCCTCGCCCTCGAACGGGCGCTGGAGCACGCCGAAGCGGGCGGCGCGCTGCTGTGGTTCCTGCTGCACCCGGTAGTGGACCTGCTGGACCGGCACACTCGGCGAAGCACCTCGCATTCCCGTCTGATCGAGGAGATTCGGAGCCTGCTGGCCGGGCGGACTCCGCCTTCCCGTAGCGGGGCTGCTGAGCCGCAAACTCCGTCCGAGGCGTTGAGTGAGAGCGAGATCCGGGTTCTGCGTTACCTGCCGACCAACCTGACCGCGCCGCAGATCGGGGACGAGTTGTGCGTTTCGCGCAACACCGTCAAGACGCATATGCGCAGCCTGTACGCCAAGCTCGCTACCCACACCCGGGCGGAGACCGTCACCCGCGCCCGCGAACTCGGCTTGATCGCCCCGTCGGCGATCCCGCGCTGACGATTCGCGTGCGAGGATGCTGATCGTGAACAGCGTGGACGGACCGGCCCGCTCACCCGGATACGTCACCCGCCCCGCGAAGGCCGGAATCATCGCCCGCCCGGCCTTGGTCGCACGGATCGGTGCGTCAGCGCGGGTCACCGTCGTGTCGGGGCCGCCGGGCAGCGGCAAGACCGTACTGCTGCGAACGTGGGTCGGCGGCGAGGCGGACCGCGGGGCGAACCGGGTCGGCTGGGCGACCATGGGGAGTGAAGAGCGTGATCCACAGCGGTTCTGGCTTTCCGTGGTCGCCGCGTTGCGCAGCACGGCGACGGGTGCCGAGGTGGTGCGGGCGGTGACCGCGGCGCCGGACCTTGACGGCTGGGAGTTGGTGGAAACGCTTCTCAAGGACCTGGCACAGCTACGGGATCCGATCTGGCTGGTCCTCGACGACGTGCACGAACTCGACGGCTCGGATGCGCTGCGCCAGCTGGAACTGCTGGTGCTGCGCGGGGCGGCGGAGCTCCGGTTCGTCCTCGCCACCCGCCACGATCTGCGCTTGGGCCTGCATCGGGTACGTCTGGACGGCGCGCTCTGCGAGATCCGCGCCGCCGATCTGCGCTTCACCCTGCCCGAGGCCCGGGAGCTGCTGACAGGGGCGGGCGTGCAACTGTCGGACCCGGGGACGCGATCGCTGCACGAGCGCACCGAGGGATGGGCGGCCGGACTCCGGCTGGCGGCGTTGTCCCTGGCGGGACGGCCGGATTCGGAACGCCTGGCGCTCGAATTCTCCGGGAGTGAACGAACCGTCGCCGAGTACCTGCTCGACGAAGTCCTCGATGGACAGCCAGGGAACATTCGAAGGCTGCTTCTCCGCACATCTGTCCTGGAGTCGGTCAACGGGGACCTGGCCGACCTCCTGACCGGGGACCGGGGCGGGGAGCGGGTACTGCTGGATCTCGAGCAGACCAACGCATTGATCGTCGCTCAGGACGCGGACCGTACCTGGTTTCGCTACCACCGGCTCTTCGCCGACTTTCTCCAGTCGGAGCTGCGCCGGACCGCGTCATCCGAGATCGCGCAACTGCATCGCTCGGCGGCCGAGTGGTACGCCCGACACGGGCACCCGGTCCAGGCGATCCGACACGCCCAGACCGCCGGAGACCGGGAGCCGGCTGCCCGGCTGCTCGCCGATCACTGGACCGGACTGCACCTCGATGGGAAGGCCACCGTCGCCCATGAGCTGCTCGTGGGCTTCTACTCACCTGAAGAACGCGCAGCCGATGCCGAACTGGCCGCGCTGACAGCCTCGGACGCGGTGGCACAGGGCCTGGTGGAATCGGCGGAGCAACATCTGGGCTGGGCCGAACGGTCGGCGGTGTCGGTGCCTGCCGCTCGAAACGGACAGTTCCAGATGCTGCTCGGGACCGTGCGGCTGGTGCTGGCCCGCCAGCGTGGAAACCTTTCGGCCGTCGCCGAGCAAGTGTCGCTCCTGCGTGCGCTCGCCGAGAATCCCGACTCGAAGTGGCCCACCCTGAGCGCGGATCTGCACGCACTCTCCCTCAACAGCCTCGGGATCGCGCAGGTGTGGGCCGGGCACTTCGCCGACGCCGAAGGCCACCTCCAGCAGAGCCTTGATCTCGCTCGCCTCATCGGTCGGCCCTACCTGGAGTTCACGAACCTCGCCTTCCTCGGGGTATGCGCCACGCAGGGGATGCCCGAACGCGCCGGCGAGCGCTGCCGCGCAGCGATGGAGCTTGCCCGGCGGCACGGCTGGACCAGCGAGCCGGCCGCCGGCGTCGCCTGCGTGACCCTCGGCGTTTCGTACGCCTGGCAGGCCCGCCTGACGGATGCAGAGAACTGCGTTCGGCGGGCTGAAAGCGTGATCCGCGCGGAGACTGATCCGTCGGCGACCCTCGGAGTCCGTTATGCGCGTGGTCTGCTCGAGGTCAGCCGCGGCCGGCACGCCGAGGCGCTTGCGGCGTTTCGATCCGCCGAGGCACTGGCCGACGACCTCACCGCGCCGCATTACCTGCTGGTCCCGATCAGGGCACTGCTGACACTCGCGCTCGTACGGATCGGGGAGCTGGAACGTGCCGAACAGGCCCTTGCCGAATTCGACGAGCAGCTCAAGGGCTGCGGACAGATGCGAGTCGCCGCCGCTGCGCTCGCCCTCGCCCGCAACGAGCCGCGCGCAGCGATCGACACGCTGGCCCCGGCCGTCGACGGCACGGCCGAATACATGGGCGTCTTTCATGACTCCTGGCGCGCTCAAGCCCTCCTGGCCGACGCGATCGCCCGAGACCGCCTCGGCGACCGGGCTTCCGGACGTGCCCTGGAGCGCGCACTGGACCTTGCCGAGACCAGCGGTGTGCGAACGGCTTTCCTCCTGCATCCGATCACGGACCTGCTGATGCGTCATTCGGGGCATCGCACGAGCCACGGAGCACTGGTCGCCGAGCTCACGAGCCTGCTGGCGACATGTGCGGCCTCCTCGTCGCCCACCGGACCCGAGCCCCTGCACGAGCCGCTCAGCAAGACTGAATTGAGAGTTCTGCGTTATCTGCCGACGAACCTGACCGCGCCCGAGATCGCCGAGGAACTCTCCATCTCGCTCAACACCGTCAAGACCCATGTGCGAAACCTCTACGTCAAGCTCGACGCCCACCGGCGGGCCGAGGCGGTCGAACGAGCCCGCTGCCTGGGCCTGCTCGGCCCTGGACCAGCGGCTACGGCGCCTACGGTAGAGACCTGAATTAGTGAACGACTTTCTGCGATTGCGGCCGGATGCGCCCCGGCGTCGCGATCCGATGCGCGCGCAGCATTTTCGGCGAATCCGGGCGAGCGCCGCGAATAGGGCGCGCTCGGACCAGGCGGTCTTCGGCTTCGGGTCGGCTGGCGCGGTATCGCTGCCATTTCTTCACTTCTTCTGTATGCCCGGCCGAGAGCCTGGTCAGGCCCGTAGGCCGCACACCGGAGGATCGTCATGAGCTGAGGTCAGCAGGCAGGAATATCCCTTCGCCGTCCTTCCACGACTCTGCGATGCTGATCGAAAGCTCCAAGCAGAGTCGCCACCAGTGCGCGCGGACCGCATCTTCTGAGGACATGGTGTTGTGAGTCGATCAGCTCGTCGAACTGCTTGACCTGGGGGCAGCCGCAGGGCCAGCGGCGAACCTGAAACCGGGCGATCCGAACCCGGTGTTCGCCGTGGACACCGAGCGAGGGCCGTGGGTCATCAAGACCGCCCGGCCAGCCGGAGCCTGGTGGCTCGACCGGGTACAGCGTGCCGCGAGCCTTGAACAGGCAGCCCTTGTTGCGGGCGTCGCGATGCCCGGTGTTGCGCCTGCGACTCCCGGAGAGCGAATCGGCATGTGGACTCCGGCCGGGGACGGCACCTATGCCCGCGCGCTGGTCCGTATCACCGGATCTCACCCGCCGGTCCCGCTGGCCCTGGAAGTCTCCCGCTGGGTCGGAGGGACGCTGGCCGCCCTCGACACCGTCGCACCGCCGATCCCCGGAGCCTGGGAGGAGACCGGGTACCCGACGTACTCGGCCCAGGAGTGGGCCGACTGGCTGGACGAGGCCCGCACGCTCGAGGTGCTCTCCTCGGCGCAGGCCGTCGACGCTGCGCACCTGATCGCCGAACTCAACGAGCGTCGGTCAGCACCGGCCCGGGCGCCGACCTCGCCGCCGTGGACCGGGCGCAGAACACCGCGGCCGTACCACGCTCGGACGCGCCGAGCGCGATCGACGGCTACACCGCCGAGCAGGGCAGCCTGCAGATGATCCAGGGCTTCCTGTTCGCGGTGAGCGCGCTGGTCGTGGGCGCCTTCTTCACGGTCTGGATGGTTCTCCGCACGCAGTTCGGCGATCTCCGCCGGGGCCGCCGCCAGCTCGCTCCGCAACTCGCCAACGAGCGCGACCAGTTCCGCGTAACTCGGCAGTGGCGGGGTCTCGGACACGATCTCCAATGATCAACGAGTTGGACGCCAAGATCAACTCAGTGTGCAGGACCACCGAACCAGTCACCAATCGGGAAGGTACGCCCTCCGCGTCCCTCCCGGAACCGATCCACAGACATCCGAGCTCTGCCCTTCCGGCAGATCGTCTTGCATGACGCGAGCACAACTACTGAGGCCGGTGCTTCAGGGTGACCAGGTCGCCACGAAGCAGCTGACGCTGTCCACGGTCTCGGCGTACAGGAGATGGTGAGTGGTCAGGTCCCAGTCGGCCCCGTCCAGCAGCTGCCAGGGCGAGCGACCAGACACCCCCAGCTCACGAGCGAGGCCCCCGTCCACGTCCGGGAAGAATCCGTCCACGTCACCGCTGGCCAGGGTCGTGTCCCGCCGAGTGGTGTAGCCGATCTTGCCTCAAAGCTTCACAGGTGCGCAGCTGCCGGGAGACCGGACGGCGCCCTCGGACTGAAGCCCACAGGCTGACGCCTTGTCAGCCCAGACTGGGTTCCCGAAGCCGGGATTCCGGTCGTGAACTGCGCTTTTGCCGCCTTGATCGGCTACACCACTCGGTGGGACACCATCCTGGCCAGCGCGGCAGCGATGCCCGCGTCGATCTCCTCGACCCGCGGGTCGGGGCGCCGGGCTCCGTCCGCGCCGGCGTGGGTCGGACCGTTCCCGATCACCAGCATCCCTACGCGGTCCGCCCATCTCGCCAGGTAGACGCCGTCCTCGCCGTTCATGGGCCAACTCCGGGCGCGCCGACCAGGGGACGCTGCCCCACTGGCCGGTACGCCCGGCGGCGGTGAGCCAGGCGACGGCGCCGTCGAGCAGGGCGAGGACGGCGGGCACGTCCTCCGGCGCCCGCCCGTACGGATCTTCATACGATCCGTTCTACCCCACCCGCTGATGACCTGTCACCCGACGGTGACGGGTCAGCCGTGCAGCACCGTCACCCGCAGCTGTGGGTCGGCCTGGATCTCCGCCTCGGTGAACCGCTCGGTGACCCACTGCTTCGCCGAGAAGAGCGCGGTCTGGTCGGTGTAGTGCGGCGAGCGCTGGTTCACCGACTCACCGTAGGTGAGCAGGGTGCGGGTCCGCGGGCCCTGGGCGGTCAGCTCGGTGGCCATGATGAAGCTGGAGCCGTTGGCGTAGCCCTGCGGCCAGGTCGGGTAGACCGCGCCGGTGGTGCCCGAGTCGGCGGTGGCGGTCACCGCGTTGAAGCAGCCCTGCACGTCGTCGCAGCCGGGCACCGGGATGCCGTCCCACTTGTGCGTCTCGCCGAGCGTGACGTCCACCGGCAGGTGGTTGGCGGCGAACCACTGCACGGCGTCGGCGAGCGCGTGCTGTGCGGTGGTGTCCTCGCTGTTGACACCGCGCGGAGTGGTGAGCGGCTGCGCGGGGTCGTACGGGACCCGCCACCAGGTCTGCGGCCAGGCGTTGAACAGCAGCCGGGAGAACTGCGTCCAGAGCGCGGTGCCGCGGCTGTTCAGGTCACCGCGGGCGTCCCAGGCGGCGAGCGTGTCGCAGGCCGCCCGGACGTCGACCTGGCTGCCGTCGGTGGCGGTCAGCTGCGGGTGCGCCCGGCAGAGCGCCACCACGTCCGCGCGGTCCAGCTCGGCGGTGTAGTCCCGGTCGCCGAGCATGGTCGCCTGCAGGGTCGGCAGCGTGAAGCCCGGGGCGCCCAGGCCGTCCGTCCCGTCCAGCCGCTGCGCGATCATCCGCAGGCCGAGCTGCGGCCGTGGGGCGAGCTGCTGGTCGGTGTTGTAGCCGCCGGCGAGGTTGGTGAGCGGAGCGGCCGGATTGGTCAGGTACGGGCCGTTGTTGGAGTTGGCCACGTAGTCGGTGCGGGTCAACCGCGGCCAGGCGGACGGGCCGTGGATGCCGGGCACGATCGCGTCCGGGGCGGTGCCCCAGTCGCAGGCGGTGGTCGAGCCGTCCAGCGCGCCGTCCGGCTGGTCGCCGCCGCCGGGCAGCGTGCAGCGGGCGAGTTGGGCGTCGGTCAGGTCCGGCACCACCGAGGAGTCGGTGAAGTACGCCGTGCCGCTGCTGTCGGTCGCGACCGTGTGCGTCCACGGCATGCCCTGGTAGGCACGCTGGGCGGCGCGCAGCTGGTCCAGGCTCTGCGCCCGATCCATCGCCAGCCACTCGTTCATCGAGCGCAGGTTGTCGGCGTTGGCGTCGCGCAGTGCGTAGGCGTAGCCGCTCGTCCAGTCGTAGGCGAGCACCGGGCCGTAGCGCGAGGTCCACAGGGTCCGGGTGACGGTGGTGAGCGTGCCGTCCGGGTTGCGCACGGTGACCGGGACGGTCTGCCGCTGCATGTGCTCGACCTTGCCGTCGACGGTGTAGCTGGTCGGGTCGCCGGGCGTCAGGGTGAGCCGGTAGAGCGAGGCGTGCTGCGCGTAGGTCGTGGTGTGGGTCCAGGCGAGGTGCTCGGTGTGGCCGATCTCGACCAGCGGGGTGCCGACCAGGCCGGCGCCGGAGACGTCCAGGGTGCCGGGGATGGTCAGTTGCACCTGGTAGAAGCGGCTTCCGCCGGACCAGTCGAGGTGCGGGTTGGCGAGCAGCATGCCGTCCTGGCCCTGGGTCGCGTCGCGGCCCAACGCCCAGGCGTTGCTGCCCAGTTCGTGATCGGCGCCGGGGTGTGACGGCTGCGCCGGCAGGTGCGGCGCGGCGGGTCTGCCGGCGGCCGGCGGGGTCGCGTCGGCGATCGCGCCGGCGAAGCCGGTGGCGCCCGCCAGCTCGTTGATGTCGTACTCCAGGTTCCAGATGTCCTGCGCGGTGATCGGGACGACCCAGGGCTTGCCCTGGCAGGTCGGGTCGGGCAGCTTGGCGACGCCGGTGTCGCGCAGGTAGCGGTTGTAGCCGGCGACGTAGCCGTCGACCAGGCGGCGCAGCTCCGGCGTCGGGCCGAGCGGCGCCGGATGGTCCAGCAGGTGCTCGACGGTGCCGGCGCGGCGCAGGCCCTGGTAGTAGGTGTCGCTGTCCAGGTTGCTGACATCGGGGTTGTCGGCGGACGGGGTGCCGGTCGGGCCGAAGTACCGGGAGCGCTCGCCGCGCAGTGTGACCACCCGGTCGGCGAGCTCGCACAGGTTGTCCTGCGCGAACGCGTAGCCGTAGCCGTAGCCGAGGCTGCCGTAGTCGTCGGCCAGGATGTGCGGGATGCCGTACTCGGTGCGCCGGATGTCGACGGAGTAGCCGTGGCCGCTCAGGCTGTCGCCGGTGGCGGGGACGGGGGCGGCGGCCAGTGCGGTGGCGGGTAGGGTCGCGGCGGTGCACAGGGCGGCCACGAGGACGGCCAGCCGGCGTGCACGTCGCACGGTGTGACGCTGAATCAGATTCCGCATGGGATCCACCGTGCCCCGGGCGGTGCACGGTCGGCATCCGCCTGTGGGGCTAAGGGACGCGTCAGGGGCCCGGGCTGTGGACGTACACCCGCGGGCGGACAACGGGGGCATGAGGCTCTTCGTGCCGGAGGTCTGGCACCTCACGCTGGTCTTCCTCGGCGAGGTGGCGCCGGAGCAGCTGCCGGCGCTGCGGGAGGGGCTGGCGCAGGCGGCGCTCGGGTACCCGGCGCGCCGGGTGCGCACGCGGGTCACCGCGGTCGTCAGGTCGAGCGTGTCGAGGATGGTCACGGTGGTGCTCTCCTCTCCCTCTACCAGCCCGTGCCGCTGATCGGCACGATGCCGGGGCTCTTGGGGTCGCGCCGCAGGATGCCGTCCGGAGCGGTGTAGCGGACGTTCAGCCCGATGCGGGCGCCGCTACTGGTGTTGGTGCCGGAGCGGTGCACCAGGCGACTGTCCATGAGAACAGCGCAGCCGGCGCGCAGCGGCACGGGGACGGTGGTCTCGGGGGGTGAAGTCGGCTGCCTGGTCGGCGCGGCCGCGCTCGGTGCCGTTCGCCGGCTCCTTCTCGATCGGCAGGTAGCCGAGCTGCTGGGAACCTGGGGCGGTGTGCAGGCACCCGTTGGTCTCGGTGGCTGAAGTTCCCCTACTGATCTGGACAGCCTGATACTGGGACGGTTGAGTCCCGGAGGAAGCAGTCCAGGTCGTGAGTGGCAAGAGCAACATGGTGCGCCACGAGGTTCTACGTAATCGTGTGGGGATGGAAGGGCTCCACCACGGGGCCGTCGCAGCGGTCCGGTTGAAGCTGGAGGCAGCCCGATCCGGGGATCGCCGGGGAGGGCGGGAAGCAGCCTCGACAACGTCGGGACGGGTCGGCACTGCCAGACGGTCCGGGCCCGGCAAGCAAGGTCAGAAGGCGTAACGCGAGTGAACCAGTGGTGGAAGCTCCGTAACCTTGCCTCCGGCTCCAACCTGGCGGATATGGGCCGGAATGCAGTGCGTGACCCGATTTGAGTAGGCGGGTCAACTCCGAAGCCGATTCATGTTGGCGATGAGGAGGCCACGTTGAATGCCTGCGGCGTAGGCGTGGCGATGCTGCCGGGGTATAGCTGGACGCCGACCTGGCCGAACGATGCGTAGGGAACGTGGGAACCATCCCCGGTCGCCCTCCCGCCGGACCTCCAGTCCGGTGGTGGGCAGGCTCGTTGCCGGCTGACGGTCGTGGGATGGGGCGGAGGCCCTGTAGTAGTCCGGGCGCGCGAGAGGCGCGCACATGGCGAAGGGGGCCAGCAAGTCGAGCAGGGAGGATGCTGGAATGCCGGGAGGGCGTTGGTGAACACCGACGAGCTGGAGTGGGCCTTGTTCAAGGCCGAGCGCCGGGTGCTGGAGATCCAGACCAAGCTGCACCGTTGGGCCGTGGCCGATCCTCATCGGCGGTTCGACGATCTGATGAACCTCGTGGCCGACCCCGCGTTCCTGCTCATCGCATGGGACCGGGTTCGGGGCAACAAGGGTGCCAGGACTGCCGGGGTGGACGGCCATACGGCCTCGTCCATCGCGATGCGGCCGGGCGTCGGGGTGTTTCTCGACGCGCTGCGGACCTCGTTGAAGGACCGCAGTTTCCAGCCGCTTCCGGCGCGGGAGCAGCTGATCCCGAAGCCGGGTACGGCCAAGCGCCGCCGCCTGGGGATCAGTACGATCCGCGACCGGGTGGTCCAGGCGTCCTTGAAGCTGGTGCTGGAGCCGATCTTCGAGGCGGAATTCCTCCCGTGTTCGTACGGGTTCCGCCCCAACCATCGGGTCCATGACGCGGTGAGGTGACCCCCGGAACGTGGACACAGGGGTTCATGCTGCGTGTGAGAGTCTAGCGTGCGTGTGGTGTTGCTGTTCGAACTCGATCGGTGAG